>JAAUOI010000214.1 GCA_012036375.1 Allobrachymonas sp.
CCGTCATGTTGCCCCACAGCTTGTACCAAATGTCTTTTTGGATTTGCTGGGAGAGGCTGGCATCAAAGCCCGCCTCTTTGAGCAGCGCAAGCAAAGCCAGCACACGGGGCGTTGGCTCACCAGAGGGCTCGCCGATGATCAGGCCATTGCCAAAGTGATGCTGGATTACCGCAGGCGCTGTTGTCGAGCAACTGGCATGCACCACCGAGCCCATGATGTGATGGGCCCTCAATTGCTGGGCAATCTCCCCGCCAGCATCCACGCTTTGCAATTGACTGCCTTCAAGCGCGCCACCAAAGCGATTGAAAAACCACCACGGCACGCCGTTCATCGCAGACAGCAGCATGGTGTCGTCTCCGAGCAGCGGTGTGATTTGCGCCGCCACCTCGCGCACGGCGGGCGCTTTGACGGCCAAGATCACGAGGTCTTGTTCGCCGAGCAGATGCGCGTCGTGCGCGGCGTGGACTTGGGCGGCGATCACTTTACCTGCGCTGTGCAAGCGCAGGCCGTCGGTTTGCAAGGCAGCGAGCGTTGCGCCGCGTGCAAAGACGCTCAGTTGCACACCCGCGCAGCGAGAGAGCTTTGCCCCGAGCCAGCCGCCGATGCTGCCTGCGCCGACGATACCAATGCGTTGAATCTTCATTTTTAAGCGTTTTCAATGAGTAGCCGGCATAGAATATGAGCAGAGTGCTATGAAATCGATAGTGTGCAGGTTGTTTCTTATCACTGGTTTGAATTGGCGCAAGCGCCGTTTGAGCGCAACAACATCATGATACCCAGTAACAAGCTGCGCGTCGTGCGGCAGATGTGCGTGATGCATTGCACATAGGACTGCCGCACCACGATGTGCTTGTAGAGATCGGTACGCAGTCAGAGTTGGGGCTTTTTAAACAAGGGATGAATCGTGCTGATTTTGTCATCAAAGGCTTCGCAACCCTCATCCACCTGCATCGTCAAGCCAATGTGTTCGCGCTCCAGTAAGGCAGCAAAATGCTCACGCACTGTGGCTGATATGGCGCGGCCAGCAAGCGCTTTCGTATCATCCGAACGCCCGCGCGCCATGCGCAGATTGAAATAAGCAAACGCATACTCCCCTGATCCCCCGCCGCCTGCCCGCCGCGCCCCCATCAGAGATGGCCCAGTGCGCAGCCGGGTACGCCAATACGCGCGTACCGCCGACAGGAAAAACCGTGTTGCCTTCACTATCGCGCAACGCGATTAGCGTGTCGGCCAAGCTTCGACACAGCGAAGACATATTCGTCTTGGAATCGAGATTAGCGCTGTAAGAAATGATGAGATGCGGCATGTCAACTCGCTAAATTTGCCAGCGGAAATATAGCATTGATCGCATCGATAACGGCTTCAGTTGCGGGCAGACCAGCGGCGATGGCTGCCGACGGGCTTGTGCTACGGGCGAAAGTACCCATGTATGCTACCGTTCATACTTGCAACATCAGGAGATCCTATGAAGAAACTTTTCCTTACCGCTGTGCTCATCTGTACGGCTGCACTCACAGGCTGCGGCTACAACGATTTTCAGCGCTTGGATGAGCAATCCAAAGCGGCTTGGAGCGAGGTGCTCAACCAATACCAGCGGCGTGCGGATTTGATCCCCAACATCGTCAACACCGTCAAAGGCGAGGCAGGCTTTGAGCAAGACACGCTGGTGAAAGTGATTGAAGCGCGCTCCAAAGCGACCAGCATTCAAATGACCCCCGAGATGCTGAACAACCCCGAGGCCATGAAGAAATTCCAAGCGGCGCAAGGCGAGATTGGCTCGGCGCTGTCTCGCCTCCTAGTCGTCTCAGAAAACTACCCCAACCTCAAGGCCAACCAAGGCTTCCAAGACCTGCGTGTGCAGCTCGAAGGCACAGAAAACCGCATCACCGTGGCACGCAACCGCTATATCAAAACGATTGAGGATTACAACGTGCTCGCACGCAGCTTCCCCACCAATTTGACGGCGATGGTGTTCAGCTATTCACCCAAACCGAGCTTCACCGTGGCCAACGAAGCGCAGATTTCTGCACCACCCATGGTGGATTTCAACAAGAAGTAATACGAGCGCCCGAAATGCTCATTTTTAAAGCGTTTTGAGCCTCTAGCCGGCAATAAATATGCGCCAAGTGCTATGAAATCAGTAGCGTCTAGTTTACTCATCGCTGCAAGGCATGCACTGCTCGGCATGCTCGTATGGATCGGTGTGGCAAGCTTTGGCGTAGCGCAGGCCCAGCTTGCGGTGCCTGAGCTGAGCGGCCGCGTAGTCGATACCGCGCAAATGCTCTCACCCGGCGAAGCGGGCAGCATCGACACGCAGCTTGCGCGCATTGAACAAGAGCGCGGCTCACAAATCGTGGTGCTGCTGGTCAATACAACCGCGCCAGAAGACATCGCCAGCTACGCCAACCGCGTGGCCAATAGCTGGAAGATTGGCCGCAAAGATGTGGGCGATGGCGTGCTCATCATCATCTCCAAAGACGATCGCAAGCTGCGCATTGAAGTGGCCAAATCCCTCGAGGGCGCGATTCCTGATTTAGCCGCCAAGCAGATCATCAACGACGCACTAGTGCCCGCGATGCGCCAAGGCAAGTATGCCGATGGCATTGAGGCCGCCCTGCACAAGTTAGATGCTCGCATTGCCGGAGAAAATTTGCCCGCGCCCTCCTCCACAGGGGGCTTTGACCCACAAGAGTTGGGCTTTCAGTGGATGGATCTGCTGATCTTTTTGTTCTTTGCCGTGCCGATTGGCGGCGCGGTGGCCAAGGGTATTTTTGGCAACAAGCTTGGCGCGCTCGTGACGGGCGGTGCAGTGGGCGGTATTGCGTTTTTCGTCACCGCCAGCTTGATTGTTGCGGCAATTGGCTTTGTGGTGGCGCTGATCTTCACCTTGGCCACCAGCTTTGGCCGCAGCGTGGCGGGGCATGGCAGCCGCTCGCATGGCTATGACGGCGGCGGTTGGGGTGGCGGCTCGTCAAACGACAGCTGGGGCGGTGGCGGCAGCGGTGGTGGCTTCAGCTCGGGCGGCGGTGGTGATTTTGGCGGCGGCGGCGCGTCGGGAGATTGGTGATGAAACGATTGACTGCAATACAACGCTTGGCGCGCATGTGGAAGCACCGCTGGATGGACGAGGCCGATGTGCGCCGCGCTGCGCCGCCTGAGTTGCTATCCAAGCTGGAGCGCTACGTGGCGGCCAGCGAGGCACGCCACAGCGGCGAAATCCGTATCTGCATCGAAGCTGGCTTGCCCATGAGCTATCTTTGGCGCGATGCCACGCCCCGCGAACGCGCGATTGCGATGTTTGGCAAGCTGCGCGTGTGGGATACGCAGCACAACAACGGTGTGTTGATCTACTTGTTGCTCGCCGAGCATGCTATTGAAATAGTAGCTGACCGCGCAGTATCTACGCCGGTGAACCATGATTTTTGGCCAAAATCGTGGCCGGGTTAAGCGAGCACTTCAAGCGCGGTGATTTTGAGCAGGGTCTGACGCAAGCTGTCGAAGAAATCTCTGCGCTGCTGGTGCAACAGTTTCGTATGACCGGCTCTGATGCCAATCCGAATGAGTTGAGTAATCGGCCGGATGTGAGGTAGCTTGGCTTTTGTTTGTGAGTTTAGGCCGTGGTGAGATCGCACTACCTGCACGTTTTGCTCCGTGTCCTCCGGCGGCGTTGATGTTTATTTGTTTTAGGCAATTTTGTCACGCCGCCTCCCCCTTTACCTACGCAAAACGCACAGATAGCGCGATCTTGCGAAGGAAGTAGCATTTGCAGGAAGAAGACATCACTCGCGATCTGTGTCTCAAATCTTTGCGCGAATCAGTGCCAGCCGCAGTGAGCTACCCGTGCGTTTTGCGCAGGTAAAGGGGGAGGCGGCGAAATCAACTAGCCGGAGACAGACAACATGCATCGCCGCCGGAGGACACGGAGCAAAACGTGCGGGTAGCTCACTGCGGCGGAGATACACAAAAACTCACTGCACGACAGTCTTCACCAAAGCCCCAGCCGCCACATTCCCACCCGAATACACCCCATTGATCAACTTCAACTGCTGCTCCGGCAAAGTCGCCAACGGCAAGCGCGTTGCCAGCTCCGCAAAACCACCGCGAGGCAACGCAGACATGCGCAATACCCACGGTTTGGCAGCAGCGGTGTCTTGCGCTGTCATCGCGCGAAAGCTGTTTTCCGTCTCACGCAGCGCGGCACGGTTTCGTTGCAAAGTCGTCGCATCTTTGGCGGCATAGACCATGATGAATTGCTGACCGCCAGCGCCTGTAGCAACGGTTAATTCAATTCCGCGCTGGCCGCCTTGGGCTGCAATCGCGCCTGTGAAATGCGTGGCAGCGATGCCGCCGCCCAAGTTGTAGCGCTCCACACGGCCTGAAGTCGGTTTGACCACATTGCGAATGACTTCATCATGCGTGCGCCCTGCATTCGGCGGCGCGAGCTGCACGATGAGCGCGGCATCACCTGCGGGGCTCACAATGTTCAACTCCGAGGCTTCATTGACAATGCGCCAGCCATTCGCCGCTGTCATCGCAAAATTCAGCGAGGAATGATAAAAATTGCGACCGCGTGTGAGCCCTTGCTCCGGGCTTTCACCAAAAGGCATGCCATCGATCATTTGCAAATAGCGCAAACGCCCTTCATCCGCATAATTTTTATTGCCTTGGTATTGCGCGGCGATGCGGTTGATTTGCTCCAAGCGCTGATCGTTGCTTGGGTGTGAGGCCAACCAGCTGTTGCCTGCTTGTGGCGCAGGGCGGCCTTCTGCGCGAGCCACCTCTTGCGCAAAACGCTCCTGGTCCTTGAGCACGCGGATCACATCAATCATGTTGCGCGGGTCGTAATTCACACGGCTCAAATATTCTGCACCCAAACCATCCGCTTGCAGCTCTTGCTCGCGGCCATACTTGGCCACATAGCCTGCTGCCGCAGCTTGCGAGGCCTCGCCAATCTGCTGGCCAATGCCACCGCCGCCTTTGGCATCCAGCACCGCGCCCAACACGCCGCCCAGCAAGCCCACCAAGGCGGCATCTTGCTGCCGCGTGGCACGCTGCGCCCCATGCCGCGCCGTGACATGCCCAATCTCATGGCCAATCACGCCCGCCAAATCGGCCTCGCTGTCCAGATAGGCCATGATCCCGCGCGTGATGTACACATAACCGCCGGGAATCGCAAAGGCATTGATCTCTGGGCTGTCGAGCACCGTGAACGTCCACTTCAAATTCGAGCGATGCGAGAGTTTGGCCAAGCGCTGGCCAATCTCGTTCACATAGGCCTGCAGGCGGGGATTGGCCAGCGCTGTGTACTCCTTCATGATCTCGGCATGGCCTTGCGCGCCGATCTGCACTTCTTGCTGCTCACTCATCACCGAGCGCTCTTGCTGGCCTGTGACGGGGTTGACGGTTTTGCTGCCGCAGCCAAGTAAGGTTGCAGCAACCAGCGTGGTCATGAGCCAACGGGGAAGGCGTTTCATGGTGTCAAGTTCTCGCTCAGTAGACATCAGTCACTATAATTTCGATAGCATTTGGCGCATATTTTATGCCGGCTAATGGCCGTTTTGGCATTAAAAACCGTTACTTGATACAAACCTGGCGCACCATTTTCATGTCGGTCAAGCCCATCATGACTTTTTTCCATGCCGTCATTTTTAAGGTGCGCATGCGCCGCCCACGGCCGCCACAACA
>JAAUOI010000215.1 GCA_012036375.1 Allobrachymonas sp.
GCAAGGGGCATTGCGACATGCGATTGTATCGCGCAAAGCGCGGGAAACGCTTGCCAAGCGTTTCACATCGTCTCCACGCGACAGGTGTCGCGACACTCTTTGCGCGATAGTATGAGCATGGCGCAGTGCCCCTTGCCATGTGGCCGCTCTCATTACAACAAAATCGTAAAACACAAATACTATAAATTCAATAGCACTCCGCGCACAATATACGCCGGCTAATGCCTCAAAACGCTTAAAAATCAAGCATGCTTTCCCGCTTCAAACCCATGCGCACCAGAAGCCGTTTGCGCCACCTGCAATGGCACGGACTCCAGCGGCGTGGCCATGGAATCGTTCCAGCGGTTCAGAAAACCAAACATGGCCACGACACCCAAGATTTCCACGATCTGCCCCTCGCTCCAATGCTTGGAAAGATCGGCAAACATCTCATCCGTCACGGCATTGGGTTGCGAAGCCGCAGCAAGTGAAAAGTCCAGTGCAATTTTCTCAGCGGGTGAATACAAATCGCTGCTTGCATAGTTCCACACAGCCGCCATTTTTTCTTCTGAAATGCCGAAATTCTTCGCGCCTAGCAAAGTGTGCGCCTGGCAATACAGACAGCCACTGGCCTTGCTGGCCAAATGGCCAATCAAGCGGCGAAAGCCTAAATCGACTTCGCCTTCAGGTGACATCACTGCCGCATTGAGTTGCGCAAATGCTTTGACCAAATGCGGCTTGCGCTGCATCGTGAGCACGCTGTTGGGTGTAAAGCCGAGCGTGCCGAGGAAGAAATCGAAGTGTGATTTCAGTTCAGGTGTGGTTTCCGGGCTTAAGGGTTTTAACCGTGCCATGGCTCTGTCTCCATTCGTTAAAGTGCAATCAGTTTAATGCCACACTTGAATTTCAATCGGAGACCACCATGCAACAACTTTCCCGCCGCACCTTGGTTCAATCGCTTACTGCCATTGCAGCCGCTGCAAGCCTGCCCACTTTTGCCCAAGCCGCTCCAGTGAAAATTCTGGTGGGCTTTCCGCCCGGTGGCTCGGCAGATACGACGGCTCGTTTGATCGCTGAAAAGATGAGCGCCAGCATGGGCTCACCCGTGATCGTGGAAAACCGCCCTGGCGCGGGCGGGCGCATTGCTGCGCAAGCGGTGAAAGATGCCGCGCCTGATGGCAACACGCTCATGCTTGTGCCGATGGCGGTGATGGTGGTGCAGCCGGTGGTCTTCAAAAGCATTAAATACGACACCACCAAGGATTTCACGCCGATTGGCAATGCGGCCACTTTCCCCTTGGCGCTGGCTGTGGGTCCTGCAACGCCTGCCAAGACCTTGGCCGAGCTCGTCACATGGATCAAGGCTAATCCAAATCAAGCCAATTACGGCTCGCCAGCCACCGGCTCACTGCCACATTTCCTAGGCGAGATGCTCGGCACAAGCGCGGGGGTGAAGATGCAGCATGTACCGTTTCAAGGTGGTGCGCCGCTCATGACGGCGTTGCTCGGCGGTCAATTGCCGATGGGCTTTGATACGCCGCTGGAGTTTGCTGAAAACCATCGCGCGGGCAAGCTGCGAATCTTGGCCGTATCGAGCGGTCAGCGCATGCCGCAGTTTCCTGAAGTGCCCACGATGCGCGAGGCTGGGATCAATATTGAAGCGGCTGCCTGGTTTGGTGTGTTTGGTCCGGCAGGCTTGTCACCCGCTCGCACCGAGGCGCTCAGCGGCGCAATGCAAGCGGCCTTGCGCCAAAGCGATGTGTCGGCGCGTTTGACCAACCTCGGCTTGACTGCTGCGCCTGAATCTGCGACTGACATGGGCAAGCGATTGGCCGCTGACAAAGCGCGTTGGGAACCCGTGATTAAAGCGACGGGGTTTCAGGCGGATTGAGTGAGCTGGGTGCGCGCCGGGCTGCGCACATAGCCAAAGCGCCTAGGCAAATCATGGCGCAGCATCTCATGGGCCACCCACAGGCCGCGCTCAAGCGCATCGGACGCTTGCAGCATGTCTTGCGTATGCACTAGGCCAAAGCCGAGATCCGTTTCTAGGTACACAGCGCCGTGTTCGTCGATCACGCAGCGCTGAGGCTTGCAGCTTTGAGACGAGTGCGCAAGGACAGTGAAATCGGGTTGAATGCGCCAGATCCAAGGGGTGGCTTCAAGCTCCACATACACGCGCTGCGGACCGTTTTGAAAATACCATTGCCCCGCATATGCGCCGTCTTCTTCGCAAAGATAGTTGCGACCAATGAAGGCGATGAGCTTGTCGTGGGTGAGTAACGAGCCTTTGCAGCCCGCCAAGCCGCTTGTAAAACTGCCCAACGCCTGTGTGCGGTCATCTCGCATCCACCACTGCCCGCGTGCGTCCAAGCCAAGCCAGCCGGTGCAGGCCGGCACATTGGGCCATTTGGCCATGGCTTTAAGAACGATGTCATCCATGGGGTTTGCTTAACGACTGTGATCGAGCAGCCATTGTCCCACTGCGTTGGGCATGGCATGCACATGCGAAGGAAAGCGCCCTTGCGCAAAGCCCACGTGTCCGCCATGCGCAGGCTGCCAGAGTGTGACGTGCGCACCTACCTTGCCAGCTTCGGGCAAGCTGTTGGCTGGCATGAAAGGATCGTTCTTCGCATTGAGCGCGAGCGCAGGAATTTGAATCTCTGCCATGCGCGGCTTGGCGGAGGCGCGATGCCAATAATCTTCCGTGTTTTGAAAGCCATGCAAAGGCGCGGTGAAGATATTGTCAAACTCATACAAGTCCGTGGTTTGCTCTAGCTTCTTGCGATCAAACAGCGCTGGGTGCAGCGCCAACCGCTGCAAGGCTTTAGGCTTCATCGTGCGCAAAAACATAGGCGTGTAAATCCGGCGATTGAGCCCTGAGCCAATGCAATGACCCGCAGCGGCCAAATCCAGCGGCGAACACACGCTGGCTACTGCTTGTGCCACTTTCGATGCAGACGCGCCCATCTCCTGCGCCCAACGCATGAGCGCATTGCCGCCTAAGGAAATGCCCACCACCAGCAGTTTTCGCTGCGGCTCACGCGCTTTCAAGCGCCGCAAGATCCAATCTATTTCATGAAAATCACCGCTGTGATAGGCACGCGGCATGCGATTGATCTCGCCGCTACAACCGCGAAAATGCGGCACCGAAAACGGCATTTTGCGCTCCCGCGCCCAATGCGCAAACGCCAGCGCGTAATGGCTTTGCGAAGAGCCCTCCAAACCGTGAAAAAGTACCAACAGCGCTTGCTTTACATCAATGGGATGAGTGGAAAAATCCACATCCACAAAATCCCCATCCGGCGAATCCCAACGCTCGCGTGCGTACTCAGGTTTTCTGCCCTGGAAAGATCGCGCATATAGCGCTGGCCAAATCGTTTGCAACTGACCACCAGGCAGCCAACGCGGAGCAGTGTGATGCCAGGTTTTCAACATAATTCACTATGATTTATATAGCACTTCGCGCATATTTTATAACGGCTAGAGCCCTAAAAGGCTTAAAAATCGGCTTCAAAATATACTGGTAAAGCTCAATGCAGCACCATCGGCGCATCAGCCAGCTCCTGCATCTCGCGCGCCGTACCCGGGCTGGCATGATGCGCCACCATGCGCCAACCTTGCGCCGTCTTGTGATACACATTGGTGGCAATCACATAGGCTTCGCGTGGACCTTCATTCGTCATCACCTCAATTTTTTCAATCACGTTGTGCACGCAACTCGATAGCGCCTCAATCTTGCGCACGCGCAGTGGCGTAGCGCGAATCGTGCCATTGGAGAACATCGCATCGAACGCCGAGCGAATCGCCCCAGCTCCTACCACGCGCGGGCCGCCAGGGTGAACGCAGCTGATCTCATCTTCATCAGCCCAACACAGCATCAGCTTGTCAATATCGCCCGAGCGCAGCGCCTCATAGAACTGCGCCTCGATTTCATCGGCATTGCCACCCACGGTGACGGATTGGAGTTTGGCTTTTGGCATAACTTGATTATCCTTGTATCAATAAAAAAGCAAACGCATCAAAGCAAACCCACAAGAAAAAAGCCACTACATGATCAACATACAGTGGCTTGTATTCTGGCGGAGCGGACGGGGCTCGAACCCGCGACCCCCGGCGTGACAGGCCGGTATTCTAACCAACTGAACTACCGCTCCCGGTAGCTGAATTCATCGCGAAATGAACTCAGACCAAACTGGCGACCCTACGGGGATTCGAACCCCGGTACTCACCGTGAAAGGGTGATGTCCTAGGCCTCTAGACGATAGGGTCAGGCACTAGGGCAATAATTAGACAAACTGCCTAACTACGACCTAAAGAAACTCGTAACTTTAAACTCTCTCAACAATTTGATGGTGGAGGTAAACGGGATCGAACCGATGACCTCTTGCATGCCATGCAAGCGCTCTCCCAGCTGAGCTATACCCCCGAAAGGGATGGCAACTTACGTCACCTAACTCCGCCAGCAAAATTGCCGAGCCTCGAATTATAGCTCGAAAATTGTGCGTCCAGCCAGCAAGCAGTGGCTTAATGCTGGATTTTAGCTCGATGACTAGACCTGATCGCCTGCTATTGCAGGCGCGACCTTGAACCATTTGACGGCACCGCCCTTGGTGTGCAGCACTACAAACTGCAAATTGGAGAGCACACAACGCTCGCCTCGCTTGGGCACATGGCCGATCTCGTGAGCGATCAACCCGCCAATGGTGTCGAACTGCTCACTGGCTTGCTCACCATCGCGTGTTTGCAGGCTCACGCCAAAACTTTCTTGCACACGCTCAATTGGCGTATCGCCACTGACGCGCCAAGTTTTATCAGCCAATGCATAAATATCGCCTTCTGTGGGCTGCTCGTCAAACTCGTCTTCGATTTCTCCCACGATTTCTTCGAGCACGTCTTCGATCGTGATGAGTCCGGCCGTGCGACCGAACTCGTCAATGACTATGGCCAAGTGGTTGCGATTGCCCTTGAATTCACGCAGTAAATCATTAAGCTTTTTGCTTTCGGGCACAAACACGGCTGGCCGCAGCAAAGCGCGCAAACTCAGCCCGGGGGCGCGTTGCAGCTTGAGCAAATCTTTGGCCAGCAAGATGCCGATGATATTTTCTCGATCACCTTCATAGACCGGAAAGCGCGAGTGCGAGGTGTCAATGACCACATGCAGCAGCTCATCGAATGGCGCATCGATGTTGACCAAATCCATGCGCGGTGCGGCCACCATCACATCGCCTGCCGTCATATCTGTGATGCGCAGCACGCCTTCGAGCATGGCGCGGCTTTCTGCGCCGATGATTTGGTTATCTTCCGCCTCAGCCAGTGTCTCGATCAGCTCTTCTTTGCTGTCGGGGCCAGGATGAATGAATTCGGCGATTTTTTGCAGAATGCCGCGTTTGTCTTCGCCTTTTGGCGCGTAGCCGGCTGCCGGTGAATGGTGGGCGGCAGAGGATGCAGGGGAAGAGGCAGGATATTCAGGCACAAAAGCAATTCAGAGTCAACACAACGCGAGGATACTGGATTTCTGGGCTGTTTTTTCCGAATTCGTTGGGCAAAGCCTTGGTTCAGACCCTCCGAACCTTTTACCGAGATTGTCCATTAGGCGGCGCTTCGCGCCTGCGCGTGCTCTCGCGGTGTCTTTTTCGGCCATTTTCGTCCTCATTTTCTCAGCCGTAGCACCGCTACGACTTCCAAAATG
>JAAUOI010000216.1 GCA_012036375.1 Allobrachymonas sp.
CGATCTTCACTTGATTAAGGTCTTGCATACCGTGCTCACAGAACGCTCCGTCTCGCGCGCCGCCACCCGATTGGGCATGTACCAGCCAGCCGTGAGCGCCGCCTTGAAGCGTCTGCGCGAACTCTCGGGTGATCCGCTGCTGGTGCGCTCAGGTGCGGGCATGGTGCCCACTGATGGCGGGCTGCGGATGATTGAGCCCAGCGCCCACATCATTCGCGCGGCTGAGGTGATGTTCTCTGATGCACGCGGCTTTGAGCCGAAAACCGCGCAAGCGAACTTTCGGATTGCTGCGAGCGATTATCTTGACCCGCTCTTTTGCCACAACTCGTCTCGCGTATCAAAACTCATGCACCACTTTCGCCGCATTGACATTCAGCCGCTGACCGGCGCAGCTGACTATCGCCAGCGCCTGGCGCAGGGCGATTGCGACATCGTGATTGGCAACTGGCCCGCGCCGCCCGATGATTTGCACATGGGCAAGCTTTTTTCCGATGAAGTGGTCTGCCTTGTGAGCCAGGACCACCCGGCAGTGCGCCGCAAATGGACGCTGCAAAGCTGGCTGGAGAGCGAGCACATCGCCCCCACGCCCACGCACCCCGGTGCCAAAGGCGTGATTGACGATCACTTGGCCAGCCAGAACATGGTGCGCAACATCACGGCGCGTTGCCCGCATTTCGGCCTGATACCCAGCATGGTGGCATCGAGCTTGCTAGTGCTCACCACGGGGCGGCAATATTGCGAGCGCTATGCGAGCGGCCATTTAGGCCAGCTTCCCGTCAAAATTCTGCCTTGCCCCCTAGAATTTCCGCCCATGATGTATTACCAGCTTTGGCACGAACGCTCGCATGCTTCCGCGCAGGCGCGTTGGCTGCGCGAGCAGGTGAAAAGTGTGGCGGCATCGCTCAAGGCCAGCGCATGAGCAGTGATCGTTTGGCGCTGAAGGGCATCACGAAAGCCTATCCGAGTGTGGTGGCCAATGATGCGGTGAACTTGGCTGTGAAGCCGGGCGAAATTCACGCGGTGCTTGGCGAAAACGGTGCTGGCAAATCCACGCTGATGAAAATCATTTATGGCTCGGTGCAGGCCGATGCGGGAAGCATCGCGCTGGACGGTCAAGCCGTGCAGATTCGCAACCCGCAAGAGGCTCGCGCTTTAGGCATTGCCATGGTGTTTCAGCATTTCAGCTTGTTTGAAACGCTCACCGTGGCGCAAAACGTGTTGCTCGGTTTGGACAAGACATTTAGCCTCACGCAAGTGACGCAATCGATCACGCAAAAAGCGGCTGAATATGGGCTGGAGATTGATCCCGTGCGGCCGGTTTACACGCTCTCGGTGGGCGAGCGCCAGCGTGTGGAGATCATTCGCGCTTTGCTGACGAATCCCAAATTGTTGATTCTGGATGAGCCGACTTCGGTGCTCACGCCGCAGGCGGTAGAAAAGCTGTTTGCGACGCTGCGCCTGTTGAAAAACCAAGGTTGCAGCATTGTCTACATTTCGCATAAATTGCATGAGATTCGTGCCCTGTGCGACAGCTGCACCGTGATGCGCGGCGGCAAGGTGGTGGCCACTTGCACGCCTGCGAACGAGACAGATGCCAGCCTCTCGCGCATGATGATTGGCTCAGAGCCGCCGGCATTGGCGCATCGCGCATCCACCGCGGGCAAGGCTGTGCTGGAAGTGAACAACTTGAGCCTGCCACGCGCGGATGTGTTTGGCATGGATTTGCAGGGCATCACGCTTGCCGTGCGTGCGGGTGAGGTGCTGGGCATTGCGGGCGTGTCGGGCAATGGGCAAAAAGAACTGATGGCGGCTATCAGCGGCGAAGATGAGCGTGTGATGCAAGAATCTATTTGCATCGAAGGATTGGCCGTGGGGCGCTTGTCTCCTGCCCAGCGGCGCTCGCTGGGTTTGCATTTCGTGCCAGAAGAGCGCTTGGGGCGTGGCGCAGTGCCGGTGATGAGCTTGGCGCAGAACGTGTTGCTCACGCGGCAAGAGGCGGTGAGCCGAGCGGGCTGGATTTCTACTGCTGCACTCGCTGCTCAAGCGCAGCAAATCATTGAGCGATTCAAGGTGAAAGCCGGTGGCGCGAAGGCTGTAGCGCGAAGCCTCTCGGGCGGTAATTTGCAAAAATTCATCATGGGGCGCGAGATTTCTGCGAAGCCGAAATTACTGGTGGTCTCGCAGCCGACTTGGGGCGTGGATGTGGGCGCAGCGGCGCAAATTCATGCCGAGATTTTGGCGCTGCGTGACGCGGGCTGTGCGGTCTTGGTGGTGAGCGAAGAATTGGATGAATTGATGGCTTTGTCAGACCGCATGCAGGTGATCGCCAAAGGCCAGCTCTCGCCCAGCCTCGCGCGGGCAGATGCGAGCGTGGAGTTGATTGGGCAATGGATGAGTGGGCTGTGGAACACTGCATCAGTTCGCAAGGAGGCCGAGCATGCTGCGGCTTGAGCCACGCGCTGAAGCTTCCCGTGCTTGGGTATTCGCCTCGCCAGTGTTGGCTCTGCTCATCACGATTGTGGTGGCCGGGAGTCTGTTCATCGCATTGGGCAAAGACCCGGTGCGCGGCCTGTCGATCTTTTTGATTGAGCCTTGGGCGAATTTACGCGGCGCGAGTGAGGTGGCGCTCAAATCGATTCCGTTGATTTTGTGTGCTCTGGGGCTTTCGCTGTGTTATCGCAGCAATGTGTGGAACATTGGCGCAGAAGGTCAGCTTTTGATGGGTGCGATTTTTGCGAGCGGGCTTGCCATGTGGGCAACGGAGGCCAAGCAAAGTTTTTCGCCTTGGGTTTTCATGTGGCTAGGCATGGCAGCCGGCGCACTTGGCGGAGCGCTGTGGGCAGGCATTGTGGCGCTTCTCAAGGACAAGTTCAATGCGAATGAAATTTTGGTGAGCTTGATGCTCGTTTATGTGGCGAATTTGATGCTGAGTTACTTGGTGTTTGGCCCGTGGAAAGACCCGCAAGGTTTTAATTTTCCACAAACCGTGACGTTCGACGATGGCACGCTGCTGCCGCGCCTCATCAAAGGTTTCCGTTTGCATTGGGGCTTCGTGATTGCTTTGCTGGCTGCGGTGGCGATGACGGTGTTTTTATTTCGCAGCTTCAAAGGCTATCAATTGCAAGTGGGCGGCCTCGCGCCGGCTGCTGCGCGGTATGCGGGGTTTTCGAGTCGCAAGGCGCTGTGGACGGTGTTGCTCACGTCGGGCGCACTTGCTGGCATCGCGGGCGGCATGGAGGCTTTGGGGCCCTTGGCGCAGCTCACACCGCATGTGTCAGTGGGTTACGGGTTCACCGCGATCATCGTGGCCTTCATCGGGCGGCTGCATCCGCTGGGCTGCATCTTGGGCGCGGCGCTGCTGTCAATGTTTTTGATCGGCGGGGAGCTTGCGCAATCGCGCATCGGCCTGCCCTCGGCCTTGAGCAATGTATTTCAAGGCGTGCTGCTCGTGGCATTGCTGGCCTGTGATACGTTGATTCACTATCGAATTCGTAGCACTCCGCGCAGTATTTATGCCGGCTAGAACCTGATTTTATTCATTATTTGTTGTGAGAGATCAACCATGAAGATAACCGAACTTTCTGCGTTACCGCTGGCACAACGCATTGAAGCGATGGAGGTGCTGTGGCAATCCTTGGCCGATGACAGCACCTACGATGTCAACCCTGCATGGCATGCAGATGTATTGCGCGCAAGGGTTGAGGAAATTGAAGCGGGTCAGACCACAGCATGGCCAGAGGCAAAAACACGTTTATTCGCTCTTGCTGCACATTTCAAAAATCAACACCATGCATAAGGTGCGAATTGCGCCCTCGGCTGAGGGTGATTTATTGGATGCGTATCAGTTTTATGAGCGACAAGAATCTGGTGTGGGCGATTATTTTTTGCTGTGCTTGGCTTCAGATATTGAATCGCTGGGTATCTATGCGGGTATTCACACGAAATCACGCTTCGATCTTTATCACACGCCCTCCAAACGATTCCCGTTTTCGATCTACTATCACTTCGATGGAGAAACTGCCACTGTGGCGGCAGTTTTGGATGCGAGGCGTAACCCACAATCGATTCGCCGTGAGATTGCCAAGCGATGAATCTGATGAGATTTAACTATCGAATTCGTAGCACTCCGCGCAGTACTTCTGCCGGCTAGAACCCTTAAACGCTTTAAAAATGAATGAAATTGCCCTACTACTCGCCGCTACGCTGCATGCGGGCACGCCGCTGGCCTTGGCGGGGCTGGGGCTGCTGATCAATGAGCGCGCGGGCGTGCTCAATTTGGGGGCAGAAGGCTTGATGCTGATGGCGGCTGTGGCGGGCTTTGCTGCGGCGTTTCACACTGGCAGCGATACCGTGGCGTTTATTGCGGCGGCGGGCGTGGGTGCGCTGGCGGCGGCGCTGTTTGGCGCTCTCGTGATTTGGCTGGGCACCAACCAATACGCTACGGGCTTGGCACTCTCGATTTTTGGCGCTGGCTTGTCGGCTTTTGTGGGTGTGCGGTATGTGGGCAAAAAGCTGGAAGACCGTGTCGAGCATCCGATTGCTTTTCTGTCTGACATTCCTTTTATCGGTACCGCCGTGTTCAAGCAGCATCCGATGGTGCTGCTCACGGTGCTGATCACCGCTGGCGTGGCGTGGTGGCTGTTTCGCACCCGCAGCGGCTTGGTGCTGCGCAGCATTGGAGAATCGCCTGAATCGGCGCATGCGCTGGGCTACCGGGTGCGCTGGCTCAGGTTAGGCGCAGTGATGACGGGTGGTGGGCTGTGTGGCGTAGCGGGCGCTTACCTATCGGTCGTGTATGCACCGCTGTGGGTCGAGGGCATGATTGCCGGCAAGGGCTGGATCGCCCTGGCGCTCACCACCTTTGCCACCTGGCGCCCGGCACGCGTCTTGCTGGGTGCCTATTTGTTTGGTGGCGTGACCATGTTGCAGTTTTACCTGCAGGCGATTGGTGTGAACGTGGCCAGCCAGTTCCTCACCATGATGCCGTATCTGGCGACCATCATCGTTTTGGTGCTGATTTCGCGCAACCCGACCTGGATCCGCATCAACATGCCCAGCTCCATCGGCAAGCCGTTCTACCCGGGTTCGTGAGCGCCAGTCGCCGCGCCCAAAAGCGGTGCTGAGTTCAACCTGGTGCGACTTGGCACCGATAATGTGCGTTCGATTGTTTTTGGTTTTTTCACCCACCCCGAGGTTTTCATGACCCAACTGAGCAAACGTTCCCTGATCAAAGCCGTGGCGGCCAGTGCGCTGGCTGGTGGCCTGCTGATGGCCTGCGGCAAAAAAGAAGAAGCTGCGCCTGCTGCCGCACCGGCAGCGGCTCCGGGGGCACCGTTTCAGCTTTGCAAGCCGAAAAATGCCGACTGCGGTAGATCCCGTCGGGCTTCACGCTTTTTATGATCCTTGCCTGTCGATCGGCGTCGCCCGGCCGGACCCCGGCGCATTCATCCGCCCGGGAGGTATCGCGATCCGGCAAGCCGGGAAACCGGTGGCAGCGGATCGAAAATAAGGCAGAAACGAAACAGGGGAGCTGCAGCTCCCCTGATCAAATCGCCTCGAAGGCTTGCAAGCGCTCAGCGGCCGTCCGGTGTGCGGATGCCGTACCAGCTGTTGCGTACCCGATCATAATGTTCCGCCGGCTGAT
>JAAUOI010000217.1 GCA_012036375.1 Allobrachymonas sp.
CAAAAACCTTCCTAGTCAAAAACCAAACAGCGATACTCGCTTTTTGATGGAGTCGGTCATTCATCGATGTATCATGCATCATTGCTCATCAATTACTATCAATTCAGTAGCACTCTGCGCATATTTCATGCCGGCTAGTGGTCAATTTGGCTTCAAAATCAGCTCAAGGCAGGCGTTCCAAAGCCTGCATATAAGCTGCTGACACCATCAGCTCATCCCAAGGCATCGGCGCAGTTTGAGGCAGCAGGTTCAGGCGGCGTTGCTCGCTCATCTCACTCAAGTGCACTTGGCGTCTCGTCACGGCGCGCGCCAAACCCTCCAGCAATTCATCGACTGCCCTGCCCTCATCGCCCACGCTTTGGTTACACAGCAGCACCATGTCGCAGCCGGCGGTGAGTGCTTCAATGGCGGCCTGGGTGTAGCTCACGCGCTGGCCGTCGATCAGGCGCGCACCTTCCATCGACAAATCATCGCTAAAAATCGCGCCGCTAAAGCCAAAATCACCGCGCAAAATCTCTTGCAGCCAGCGCTTAGAAAAACCTGCGGGCCGGCTATCGACCTTGGGGTAGATCACATGCGCGGGCATGACAGACTGCATAGCGGTGGACAGCCACTGGTACGGCGCGGCATCGTCAGCCAAAATGGCTTTTAAGCTGCGTTTGTCCACCGGGATTTCAGTGTGCGAATCGGCTTTCACAAAGCCGTGGCCGGGGTAGTGTTTGCCGCAGCCGCTCATGCCTGCGAGCAGCAGGCCGTGCATCAAGCTCTTGGCCAGCATCGCTGCCACACGCGGATCGCGGTGGAAGGAGCGGTCGCCAATGACTGAGCTTTCGCCGTAGTCCAAATCCAGCACTGGCGTAAAACTCATATCCACGCCACAAGCGCGTAGCTCGGAAGCCAGCACATAGCCGCAGGCAGTGGCTGAATGTGTTGCCCTCAACGCATCACGCATCCACAATTCGCCCAAGGCACGCATCGGCGGCAGGTGCGTAAAGCCATCGGTTTTAAAGCGCTGCACGCGCCCGCCTTCATGGTCCACCAAGATCAGCAAATCAGATCGCACAGCCTTGATCTGTGCGCACAATTGCGTCAGCTGCGAGCGGTCTTGCCAATTACGGGCAAACAAAATTACTCCACCCGTGAGGGGGTGCACGAGGCGCTGCTGGTCTTGAACGGTCAAGGACAAGCCTGCCACGTCAAGAATAATGGGTGCGTGTTGAGTCATGGTGAGCTGTCATTCAGAAGATAAGAGTGGCCTATTTTATGTGCCATGTCAATTGAACTGCTTGATGGAATAGGCGCAACCCGAGCTGATGCACTTGCGCGACTGCCAAGAGTTTGGGTGGCACGTTCTACAATCCCAGCAAACCATCCCCTTCAGACCCAAGCCATGGCCGTTTACACCGAAGTCTCTCTCGATACCGCGCAATCACTTTTTGGTCAGCTGGGCTTGGGCCAAGTGGTGGATCTGAAGGGGTGCTCAGGCGGTATTGAGAACACCAATTATTTTGTCGATAGCGAATCGGGGCGCTGGGTATTGACCTTGTTTGAACGATTAACGCATGAGCAACTGCCGTTTTATCTGTATTTGATGAAGCATTTGGCGCAGCGCGGCATTCCAGTGCCCGATCCACAAGCCAACAAGAGCGGCGATATTTTGCTGACCGTGCAGGGCAAGCCAGCTTGCGTGGTGAATCGCTTGCGCGGAGCGAGCGAGCTCTCGCCCACAAGCACACACTGCGCCACCGTCGGTGCAATGCTTGCTCGCATGCATGTAGCCGGTCAAGATTATTCGCGCAGCCAGCCCAATTTGCGCGGTTTAGCTTGGGTCAGTGAAACCGTACCTGTGGTCTTGCCCTTTTTAGGCGAAGCCCAAGTGCAACTCATTCGCTCCGAGCTGGCCTATCAGCAGCATGTAGCGACGAGTAGCCTGTATGCCGCACTGCCGCGCGGCCCGGTGCATGCCGATTTATTTCGCGACAACGTGATGTTTGAAGGCGCCGAGCTAACTGGCTTTTTTGATTTTTATTTTGCGGGTGTGGACACTTGGGCGTTTGATATTGCCGTGTGTCTCAACGATTGGTGCATTGACCTGACCACAGGCCAGCCCGATCCGCAGCGCCAGAGCGCGTTTTTAAATGCTTATGTACAAGAGCGCCCATTGCTTGCAGCCGAGCGCATGCTCTTGCCCGCCATGCTGCGAGCGGGAGCTTTGCGCTTTTGGGTTTCGCGCCTGTGGGATTTTCATTTGCCTCGCGAGGCCAGCATGCTCACTGCGCACGACCCCGCGCATTTTGAGCGCGTCCTGCTCGCGCGAGCTGGCAGCTCGATTCAAACGCTTGCGGCGTGATGCATGTCACACTACCAGGAGTCTGATCGATGAAACTTTTGTCAGCTTTTAGGCTTCCTACAGACTATTCCTCATGAAACTACAAATTCTTCCCGCCAGCATCGGATTTACTTGGGTCAAGCTGGGCGTGAAAACTTTTTTCAAGCAACCGTTGGCATTGGGCGGATTGTTTTTGATGTTCATCACTGCGGTGTCGATTTTGTCAATCTTGCCGCTGGTCGGCGCGGCTTTGGCCTTGATCATCGTACCTGCTGCCACCTTAGGACTCATGGTCGCCTCGCTAGAGGCGCATCGTGGCAAATTTCCGATGCCATCCGTGCTGGCGACTGCCTTTCGCGCAGGGCAAGGTCGCTTGCGAAGCATGCTCACCTTGGGCGTGATGTATGCCGTGGGTTATTTGCTGATTGTGGGACTTACGCATTTGATTGACGATGGCCAATCCACTCGCCTGTTCACCAAAGACGGCGAGATTGATCGCGCCGTCTTTGACAACGCCGCAGTGCAAACCGCGATGATTTTGCGCATGCTGCTGTTGGTGGCGCTGTCCACCCTGTTTTGGCATTCGCCCGCCTTGGTGCATTGGTACAACGTCTCGCCCACCAAAGCGATTTTCTTCAGCTTGATTGCATGCCTTAGAAATACCGGTGCTTATATCGCCTACGGCCTCGGTTGGTTTGCATTGATTGGCGCTTGCGGCATGGTGCTCACGATCCTGTTCAGCATGCTCGGCCTCAAAACTTTAGGCGCGGCTATGATGGTGCCTTTGGCTCTTACCGTCAGCGCCATGATCACCACCTCGGCTTATTTCACGTTTCGTGATAGCTTTGTGCATCCGCAAGGCAGCGAGACAGAGCCATCCGGCGAACCGCCAACCCAGCTGCCTCCACGTGTTTCTTAAGTTCGTATATCCTAGTGTCCTAAGGAGCTTTTTATGACTCAACACACGCTCGATCAACGCCAAGAAGGCGAACTGCTTTGGTTTCAACGCCGAAGCTTCCTGCAAGCCGCCGCCGCTTGGACCGCCATGGGCGGCTATGGCGCTGCGCAGGCACAGCAGCGCAGCAACATCGTAGAGCTGGTGGGCGATGCGATGGTCAATGGCTCGCGCCTCTTGCCGCAAAGCGTGTTGCAAACTGGTGATCGCATTGAAACCGGTCCGGGCTCGAACTTAATTTTCGTGGTGGGCAATGCATCCTTCCAAGTGCGGCAAAACTCTCGGCTGACTGTTGAGCGCGGTGCAACGCTCAACGCAGTGAGCGTGTTGCGGATTCTTACGGGCGCAGTGGCCAGTGTCTGGGGTAAGGGAAGCAGTCGCCAAATCGTCACGCCCACACTCACCGCCGGCATTCGCGGCACGGGCGTTTACACCGAAGTACGGGCTCAAGAAAACTTCCGATCCTACTTTTGCAACTGCTATGGCACGGTCGAGATGGCCGCAGGTGATGAGCGGGCGCTGTCCCGCGCAGACTATCACCAAGCCTTTTGGGGCGAGGCGACACCCGTCAACGGCAAAGTCCTGCGCCCTGCTGGCGCGATCAACCACACGGACGAAGAGCTTGAAGTCCTGGCCCGATTGATCGACCAGCGCACCGCTTGGCAAATCATGGGAAAAAGGGCGTGAAAGACGGCAAAGGCTACATGGATGAAGCGCCGAGCAACGTTCATCCCGCCGCTGCGCCCATCACCAAATAGCTGACCGCCCAATAGCCCAGCCACACGTTTGATCAGGGTAATTCCTTGACACGAAAGCCCAGCAGATTCGCTCTGCTGGGCTTTTTTGTTTAGACTGTTTGCTTTATGACTCGGAGAACACCATGCGCATCATTGCCCGCCGCAGTTTCACACTTTCAAGCCTCGCCGCTGCTGCCCTGCTCGCCGCCTGCGCCAGCGCCCCTACCAATTTCGCTTACCAGCCCTTCCAGCAGCCTGAAGGCGCTTCTGGCATCACGGACAAGCCCGGCTGGGCCACCTCCAAATTCGCCGTCGCCGCTGCCAACCCGCTAGCCACCGATGCCGGCTACCAAGTGCTCAAAGCAGGCGGCAGCGCGGTCGATGCAGCGATTGCCGTGCAACTCGTGCTCGGGCTCGTGGAGCCGCAATCAAGTGGCATCGCAGGTGGCGCATTCTTGTTGCATCATGATGGCAAAAAACCGAATCCTTTGATGGCCGCGAAACCGCGCCTGTAGGTGTTGATGAAAACCTTTTCATGAAAGACGGCAAGGCCATGGCGTTTGACGATGGTGTGGTCGGCGGCCGCTCAGTCGGTGTGCCCGGCACCATGCGCATGCTGGAAATGGCGCACAAGCAGCATGGCAAATTGCCATGGGCCAAACTGTTTGAGCCTGCCATCGCTTTGGCCGAAGGCGGCTTCAAAATCAGCCCACGCCTGAATACGCTTGTCAAAGCCGATGCGCATTTGAAGAAAGATCCAGTGGCCAACGCGTATTTCTACAAGCCCGATGGTGACCCGCGCGACGTCGGCTTCAATCTGCGCAACCAAGCCTATGCCGATGTGCTGAAACGCTTGGCCGCCGAGGGCAGCAAAGCCCTGCACGAGGGCGCGATTGCGCAAGCTATTGTGGACAAAGTGCAAAAGCACCCCAGCAATCCCGGCAAGCTCAGTATGGCTGATATGGCAGGCTACCAAGCCAAAAAGCGCGATCCGATTTGCATGGACTACAAAGCCAATGCCAAAGATTACGTGATCTGCGGCATGCCGCCGCCCTCATCGGGCATGATCGCCGTCGGCCAAATCCTCGGCACGCTGGCGCAAACCAATGCAGGCAATATTTCACTGGAGCCAGATGGACTACCCGGCCCGGCTGGTTGCATCTCTACACCGAAGCCTCGCGCCTCGCGTTTGCAGACCGTGCGCAATATTTGGGTGACCCGCATTTCGTTGCAAGCGACCTGACGGCAAGATCGGCGGCAACTGGAATTCCATGCTCGCGCCCGCGTATCTTGCGCAACGCGCCAGCCTCATCAAAGCCACCAGCATGAAGGGGAATGCCAAAGCCGGCGAGCCCGCCGCCGTGAAATCAGCGTTTGGCAAGGCCGCCGATCAACCCGAATACGGCACCAGCCACATCAGCATCGTCGATGGCTATGGCAATGCGCTGTCGATGACCACCACGATTGAAGCCGCTTTCGGCGCACGTCAAATGGTCAACCCCAGCAACCCCGCCGCCCCCGGCGGCTTCTTGCTCAACAACGAGTTGACCGATTTCAACTTTCGCACCCAACGATGCCGCTGGCAAACCCACCGCC
>JAAUOI010000218.1 GCA_012036375.1 Allobrachymonas sp.
AGCTGCCGGGCAAGACGGTCACGTTGAACTGTTCTAGCAGCTTGGCCGCAAAAAGCGTATCCGAGCCACCGCACACATTTGCAGGCACTTTTGCCCACAGGTAGAAGGCCGCATCGGGCAGTTTCACATCCAAGACGCTTTGCAACACCGGCGTGACTTGCGCAAACTTGGCGCGGTATTGCTCGCGGTTGGCGATCACATGCTGCTCATCGTTCCAAGCGGCGGCGCTGGCCGCTTGGATGGTGTGACTCATGGCGCTGCCGTGGTAGGTGCGGTACAGCAGGAATTGCTTCATGATTGCCGCATCGCCCGCCACGAAGCCACTCCTCATGCCGGGCGCGTTGCTGCGCTTGGACAGCGAGGTCATCATCACGAGATTGTTGAAATCGCGGCCTAATTTTGAGGCAGCTTCCAGACCACCGAGTGGCGGTTCGTCTCGAAAATAAATCTCGCTGTAGCACTCGTCTGACGCAATGACAAAGCCAAAACGATCTTGCAGGGCAAACAACCTTTCCCATTCACCCAAAGGCATCACCGCTCCGGTCGGGTTGCCCGGCGAGCAAACGAAGACGAGCTGCGTTTTTGCCCACACCTCATCCGGCACGCTCGCCCAATCCACCGCAAAGTTGCGCTCAGGCACGCAGGGCGCAAAGTGCAAGCGTGCGCCCGCGAGCAAGGCCGAGCCTTCGTAGATTTGATAAAACGGGTTGGGGCTGACCACCACTGCATCTCGCGTTGGGTCAATCACCGTTTGCGTGAGCGAGAACAGCGCCTCGCGCGAGCCATTGACCGGCAAAATTTGCGTTTTTGGATCGATCGTGAGGCCATAGCGCTTGAGCAGCCAAGCGGCGCAAGCCTCCTTTAAAAACGCCTCACCGCCTGTGGCCGGATACGCCGCCAAGCCTTTGAAATTTTCATTCAAGGTCTCTTTGATGAACAGCGGTGTGGGGTGCTTAGGCTCGCCAATGCCTAAGCTGATCGCGCGGTGGGCAGGCGAGGGCGTGACAGTGGAAAAAAGCTGGCGCAGCCGCTCAAAAGGGTAGGGCTGGAGTTTGGAAAGCAAAGGATTCATGGGCTCAATTATCGGCTCTGTCGTTCATGTGTCATGCGATAGGCCTGACAAGCTGGGGCTTGTAAGGGCTAGGCAAGCAGCGCGTCGCATGGCATAGTATTGGGCTATGAGAATTTCTGATTTGCGCTTCTTGCTGGCCATCTTCTTGCCGCTATTGACATTGAACACACTGGTCAATCAGCCCGAAATTGCTGGAGTCGCCACTTTGGTGGTGTGGTTTGCCATTGCTGGGCTTGATGTTTTGCTACCTAACAATTCCCCCGCACCCAGTGCTTCGCCTAGCTCTTGGTCCGATGCGTATTTCCGTTGGCTGCTTCGCTTATTTGTGCCGCTGCAAATGGCGTTGATTGCAGTTGGTGCTTGGGCGGCGATGCATGCCGATTGGCTCACTGTGCTGGGCTTGGCCTTTTCGGTGGGCTTTATCACCGGCTCGCAGGGGCATCACCTTCGCGCATGAGCTAGGACACAGCAAATCCAAATTGGACCGCCTCTGCGGCTGGTTACTGATGACCAGCGTTTGTTACGGGCATTTCATGGTGGAGCATTACCGCGGCCACCACCCTCGCGCCGCCACCTTTGACGACCCAGCCTCGGCACGCTATGGCGAGAGTTTGTATCGCTTTTTGCCGCGCACGCTCTGGGGCAGCTTGGCCAGCGGCTGGCGCTTGGAAGCGCAGCGCTTGCTGCAAATGAAAAGCACTTGGTCACGCAGCCCGCTGGTCTGGAGCACGCTGGGTTCGGTAGCTATGCTAGGCATGCCATTTTTATGCTTTTTGGGCAAGTAGCCGGCATAGAATATGCGCGGAGTGCTATCAATATGATAGTATTTTTGATCGGTCAATCGGTCGTGGCTTTTGTGCTACTGGAGATGGTGAACTACATCGAGCACTATGGGCTGAGTCGCCAAGCACAGGGCGGCAAACGCGAGGCATTCGGCATGATGCACGCTTGGAACGCCGATCATGTCATGACCAACAGCCTCTTGGCCAACCTACAGCGCCATTCAGATCACCACATGCATGCGTGGAAACACTATTCCACCTTGGTGGCCATGCCCCAAGGCCCACAATTGCCCACAGGCTATGCCGGTAGCATCCTCTTGGCTGCCATTCCACCACTGTGGTTTGGGCTGATGCATCCAAGGCTTGACAAACTTGAGGTTTCAGCGAGCCAAGCTTAACGCGCTTAACTCCAGTAGCAGGGCGCGTGCATCACTGGCTTGAAGCGCTTGCGGTGAAAATTCATCGGTTTGACAGTATTTTCTGAATACGGCTTGGTTAGCCATGCTGGGCGTCACGAGCGCCATACTCCATTGAGCCCAATGTCTTGTTTGAATCGACTGTCTGCTCATCAGTTTGACTTGGCTGTGCCTCGGATCGGTACGAATTTTTGCGAACAGCGCATCGACCGCTTTTCCTCGCCTTCCAGCGCTTGCAAAAAATAGCGTGTGTTGAAGAGTAATAGACCACTGATGTTGGCCAGACTGTTGTTGGCTTGAGAAATACCTAACAGTCGATAGATTCCCGGTAGCTCTAGATCATGCGACATGTGCGAGCTGTAAATCAATTCAATCATTTACCTCCCGCCCCGGGCTGCCAAATGCTCGCAAGTTGACTTGAAAATGTTGATTCATCATAAAAACTACCGTATTCATCCGGCTTGGTTTATCTGATGAGTATTACTGTGCTTTTGACGAGTTTTTGTCAGAATCAAGTCAGTTTGTGAGCCTGAATATCAATGTTTTTACCAATTGATTTTTTCTTAATTGAATCAAATTTGCTTAGTGCAGGGTATCGCGTGATGGAGGTCGTGCGCTAGAGGCGAAAAGAGTGTCAACGCCTGCATCAATCTCCAGCGCAATGATGCCGCTCAAATACAAGCCCAGCAGCAGATTGCCTAGGCTTTGCTCATCAAAATCTGAAGCTTGCATCAAATCGAAAAAAGCTTTGGGTGTCGGCATGCAACAGCACCAAGAGCATCAGCACCTGATCATTGAGTTCAGACAATCGCACATGAGCTGCCGCACGCAAACTGATGCGTGCGCTACGCAGGCGATGGCCATAGAGCCGGCGCGTGCTGCGTTGGCAATACACATTGAGCACTTGCGACAAGCCCATGGGCTCAAATATCTCGCTGGGCTGCGCACTGGCGGGTCGCCTGCGCCAAGTGGCCTGAATCACTTGCTCGCTACGCGCTTGCGGATTGATGCGCAATTGCCGCTGGTTAGGTTGTAGCGTTGCTTGGCTGCCATTGGTATCATCCAAATGATATTGGGCTTGGCTGCTAAAGCGCTGCTCGATGCGCGAGAGCAGTTCAAAGCTGCGTTGTCCCAAGCTGAATTTGAGGCGAAGTGGCTCCATTTCGGCATCGAGCTCGTCCCACATTGCTTCAAGTGCGGCTCTTGAGCGCGGATCCCGGCGCAGCCGCTGGGGCACACTTGCCAGTGTGGGCTCTAGCACGACCAAAGGGCGATCTTTCAAAGGCAGGGATTGACCCTCAATTGCGATCCACTGAACTTGCGTGCCACTCCAGTTCAGTACACAGCTGCCTTGAACCAAATAGGCATCAGGCAAATGCCTCGCCGAGCGCCATAGCAGCGCGGGCGATTTCGCCAAAGCGGGAGGTTGTGAGCCCCTAGGTGCTCGCGAGGTGCTGGCCGATGGCTGCGCCTTTCGCGTAGCCATCAGGTAATCCAACTCGCCCTCGAATTTTTCTGGCCCATACAGCCGACACCACACTTGCATTGGCTCGTTCATCGTCACACCCAAACTGCTAAAGAAATGACACACTGGATTAAACGAAAGAATTACTTTTTAATTGGCTTGACTTGAATTTAAGTGTCGTTTGGATGGCTTGTCTTGTGAAAAAAGTCACATGAGTGATGTCTTTGTGTCGCCAGGTCATCGATTCGAAAACGTTGATTGATGAGGTGTTTTAGCAGCCTTTCAAATTAACATAGACAAGGATGAGAGCGTTTGAGTAAAATCTTGTTTCTTGCATTAGATGCGCGCAGTACCGGCCGAAATCGCTTCACTAATCAATCAAAGTGCAGTAACGTTCCACTCATTCTTCCTCTGCTCCTTGCAACGAAATGCCCCAACTTCATCTTGCCCTCCAAGGTTTCAGCGGCACGCAGACCGTCACGGTGGAGGCTTGGCTTCAAGAGTACTGTGAAAAGATAGATCCGAGTGGTATTGCATGGAAATTGGCAACCGTGCATAACGCTGATGCGGTGCTCAGGCTACACCCTGGCTGTGTGGATTCCGATTCACAAAAGTTGTTGAGTTTGTCATTATGGTCATCGCAGCAAGAGGCTGAGGCGGCCTCGGTAGAGCTGTCTCGACTCACATTCTTCGATCGTTTGCTTGAGCTGGAAACGCCAGCGCTATCAGCAGCTTGTCGCTTTGTATTAGCCTCGATTTTGGTGGATCGCTATTTGTCGCAGGAAAGTATGCGCGGGGTCTGGCATGTGCAGCAGCAGGATGCTTTGCTGGCAGTGGTCGATTTCAATCTTTTGGAAGTTGCGCTGCGCCGCGATGCACATTATTTGGAGTTCAATGACGCATATTGGGCATCGCGCCCTGCAAGCGCCGTTTCGCCCGATACGTTCGTGAAAATCCCGCTGGAGCGGCTCATGTGGGAGTATGCACGCCGCAGTGACCGACAATTGCTCCCTCAGCGGTATTTAAGCCAGATGATTAGTCTGCGCCGTTATCCGCGTATTCCGATTCGCAGCATGAGCGAGACCGAGTTGGCTGTGCTTGCGCTGCTGCGTCAGCAGAGCCTGACGTTTGTGCAACTTCGAGAGAAAACTGGATTGTCACTATCGCAGCTGCAGCAGCTGTTGGGGGCGCTGTATTTTTCGGGTGCCATTACCAGCCGAGAACTCAATGCATGGATGCGCATGAAAGAGAAATTTCGTGTGCGCGATTACTCACCGTTTGGCCAGAGCCAAACCACGCAACCTCCGGCAACGCTGTCTGATCCGCAAGACTTACCCTCTGTATTGCTGGGGCATACCACAGGACTCACGCGTTGATTCATTGCATCGGGAGATGCCGGTTTACGCATGTTCACTTGTCGATTACACTGGTTTGCAGTTTGTAGGAGACGCATCATGTCGATTGAAGATTCCGAGAAAACGGGCGTTTTTACGCGTCAACCATGCGCTGACTGCCGAGCACGGGCGAGCTGCGCATCGACAGCGAAAACATCAATGAAAACTTCGAGGTGGAAAAGCAAACCGTAATCACCACTTGCCCGCGCTGCGGCGGCACTGGGTTTGTAGAGCCAGAAGGCGAATCAACCATTGTGGGGCAGCTTCATTGATTGGCGCTGATAAAATCTCTGCTATGCATGCGATCAACGTACAAGTCTCGGGAAAGGCAGTTCGGGTTATGACACCGCGAACTACGCTGTCTTTTTTATGCCTTTTGGGGCAGAGGCCGGCGTAGAATATGCGCTGAATGCTACTAAATTCATAGTAAGCGGC
>JAAUOI010000219.1 GCA_012036375.1 Allobrachymonas sp.
ACAGAGCCGCGCAGAGATTTTGCAGACAAGCTGATTGCATTCGCGTTACGCCCGAATCGCATCAAAACCGTGATCTGTGGGATATGGCTTGGCTGCACCAAGAGGCAGTTGCACCCGCGTGGGGCTTGATGGCTCGCAAGCTGCAAGATCATCACTGCGAGCTTGAGCGCTATGCTTCGCTGCTCAAGAAGCGCTACCACATGCTGCACTCTGAGCCTGAACTGGCCACAGATTTCAGGCAAGAAATGCGTCGCTTTCTGCCCGTACAAATCGTAGAGCAAACCGCAGACAGGCCGGAATTTTGGCAATTTCTTTCGCAGCTGATGCAAGACCTACTGGCTCAAACGCTGCGTACTTTGGAAGACAAGTCAAGCGTTACATTTCGGATGTAACTCAGTAGGCACTACTATTTCAATAGCACTCTGCGCAATAAATACGCCGGCGAACTGCCAATTTCGATCAAAAATCACCCCTCGAACTGAGGATGCAACTGCTTGATGCGGTTGAGCGCCATGGCAGCCGCTGAGGTGCGCGTTTCTACGCCCATCTTGGCATGAATGCGCTCTAGATGCTTTTTCACGGTGGCGGGGCTGGTGCCTAGGATGTCGCCGATGTCTCGGTTGATTTTTCCTTTGACGACCCAGTAGAGCACTTCGGCTTCGCGGGCGGTGAGGCCGAATTGGGCGCTCATGCTTTCCATGATGGTGGCGTCATTGCTTTCGCGCATGACGATGAGCCAATCGCCGCCAGCATCGCCTCCTGCTTCTCCGTCGCCGGTTTGCTGATGCAGGCGGAAACTGAGGCGGCGGTCAGCATTGTCAATGACCAATCTTGATGGCTCGAAGCTGGTACTCCCTGATTCACCAAGACGCTGCACGCTTTGGCGGACCCAGAGCAAGACCTTCTCCGGCGTTTCTGGTGCGCTCGTGCCGAAATAGCGCATGAGCAGCTCGCGCGCTAGGGGCGTTTGCCACATGAGCTTGCCATCTTGCACACGCACCGTGATGCTGGCATAGCCGAAGGCATCGAGCGCATTGCGGGCCTGGCGCTGGGCGCGGGCGGCATTCAGGTGCACGCGCATGCGGGCGATCACCTCGCGGGGCTTGACGGGCTTGGTGACGTAATCCACGCCGCCAGCAGCGAGCGCTGCTTCGATGTGCTCGGTCTCGGTCAGGCTCGTCATGAAAATGATGGGGATATGACTGGTCTCCGCATCCGCCTTCAAGCGCCTCGCCACTTCAAACCCATCCATGCCGGGCATGCGAGCATCGAGCAAGATCACATCGGGCAAGGCTTGTGCGGCACGCTGCAAGGCACTTGCGCCATCGAGCGCCACGAGCACGGTGTAGCCCGCCTGCTCCATCGCATCGTGCAGCAGACTCACGTTGTCGGGCACGTCGTCCACGATCAAGACGACGGGTTGCTCGGTGACGACATCGGATATGTCAGGACTGTTCATCTAATGCGCTTTGAATAAACTGGGCAATCGCGTCGAACTGATAGGCTTTGAGCCAAGTTTGAATGCGCACGATGAAAGCGGCATGCTCATTGGCTGGCAAAGCATCTAAGGCGCTGCTGATGCCACGATAGTAGCCCAAGCGTGCATGCCCCAGCATGGCTTGCAGTGCGGCATGATCTGGGAAGATCATGTTAACTAAAGAATTTTCAGTGTTTTGAGGCTCTAGCCGGCGTATATTCTGCGCAGAATGCTCCTGAATCCATAGCAAATTGAGGCGCTGCCCGATCCAGTCGAGCAGCTCATCCAAGGCGAAGGGCTTGACGAAAAAGTCTGCGGGCTGGATGCCCACGGCGTTGTCCAGCGTTTTGTCAAAGGCATTGGCGGAGACGATGGCGATATGAGGCTTGCCATACCCTGCCGCTCTCAGCGCGGCAATGGTTTGCCAGCCATCCAGCCCCGGCATGGCCAGATCCATGAAGATGATGTGGGGCTGCAAACCATGGGCCAGCATGTGCAGACATTCCTCGCCCGAAGCGGCTTGGCTCATCTCAAAACCGAGTGCGCTTAGGCGCTGCATGAGCACGTCGCGGTCGGCCTCTTCGTTGTCTACAGTGAGGATGCGCACACGTTCGCCAGCGTAGCCGGTGCGATGGAGTTTGGGCTGCCTCACGCTGCGCCCCGCAGCTTCACTTATCTCAGGCAAAAACACACGCGCCTTAAAATTCGTGCCCTGCCCAGCTGGGTAGACACAGTGAGCTCACCGCCCATCAAATCGACCAGCATTTTGGCAATGGTCAGCCCCAGGCCTGCGCCCGTGGTGCCCGCGCTGCTGCCGCCTCGTTCAAAGGGCTCAAACACTTTTTGCACTACAGCTTCGCTCATGCCCGGCCCGGTGTCGATGATTTCAAAGCTGGCCATCTCTCGCGCATGCCGCACGCGGAATGTGACCGAGCCTTGAGAGGTGAACTTCACCGCATTGCCCAGCAAATTGATCAACACTTGGCGCAGGCGCTTCACATCGGCACGCACCAAAGGCGGCAAATTGGCGGGCGCATCAAAATGAAAGCTCAATCCCTTTTCAGCAGTTTGCAGGGCAAATAAATTGCGAATTTCATCCAGCGTATCGAGCCAATGAACGGGCTTGACATCCAGCTTGAGCTTGCCGCCTTCAATCTGCGCCAGATCCAGCGTGCCTTCAATCAGCGAGAGCAAATGATCGCCGCCGCGCTTGATCACCGTCACGGCTTGGCGCGTTTTGGCAGGCATGGCGGCATCTTCATCGAGCAATTGCGCATAGCCCAAATGGAATTGAGCGGCGTGCGCAGCTCGTGACTGATGGCACTGATGTAGCGGCTTTTTGCCAAGTTGGCGCTCTCAGCCAGCTCTTTGGCTTCTTGCAATTGTTGATCGGTGATTTTGTGTGATTCAATCTCGCGCATCAGCGCTTCAGTCTGCCGATTCGACTCTTCCTGCGCCACCTTGCGGCTCTTGTGCGCGAGAACGAGCCACCAACACACAATGCCTGCGATCAATAGTAGCGCCAGAAAAGCTTTGAGATAGCCCGATTGCAGCTCCATCGCGAAGTTATCCGCGCCCTCCGCGAACAATGAAAACTGCTGGCGATAAAGTAATCCGAAGAACACCGCCAGCAAGGGCGCAACGATGGCCATGAGCAGCAAATAATGGCCGAGCCCCGAATGAATGTATGGCCACATGCGCTGCGGCAGCACACGTTGCAAAATCGCTGCCCATTGGCTGGAGAGCTTGGCCTGCGGCTTGCATAAATCATCGCAACGCGCATCCAGAGTGCAGCAGAGGCTGCAAATCGGCCCTTGGTAAGCGGGGCAATGCGCCATGTCTTCGCCCTCATACGCCCGCTCGCAAATCACGCAGATGCGTTCACGGGCGGGTTGGAGCTTATTACCGAGATAGCTTTCATCGCTCCATTCGCTCGTTCTGGCAATGTAGTATTTTCCTTTCGTGATCCAAGCAATCAAAGGCGCACACACCATGGCTGCCACCAAAGCGATCAGCGCCGAGAAAGCCTGCGCCAACTCGCCAAACGCACCCAGATAAGCCACGACAGACAGCAACGAAGCAATGCCCATCGCGCCCACGCCCACGGGGTTGATGTCATACAAATGCGCGCGCTTGAATTCAATGCCCTTGGGCGACAAGCCCAGCGGCTTGTTGATCACCAAATCCGCGACCACAGTCATCATCCATGCAATCGCCACATTCGAATTACAAGCCCAACACTTCACCCAAAGCTTTTGAACACGTTAAGCTCCATGAGCACCAGCGCAATCAAAATATTGAACACCACCCACACCACGCGGCCGGGGTGGCTGTGCGTGAGGCGCGAGAAGAAATTGCTCCAAGCCAGTGAGCCCGCATAAGCATTCGTCACGTTGATCTTGAGCTGCGAAATCACCACAAATACCATGGTGATCGCCACCGCCCAACCATAGTTTGCGAAGCCAGCGTTATAGGCCGCGAGATACATTTGATTCGGATCGACCGCGCGATCCGCTGGCACGGATAGGCTGATGGCCAAGTAAGCCAACAAGCAGCCGCCAAGCATTTTCAGCACGCCCGGAATCACCCAGCCCGGGCGCCGATCAGCGTGGCGATCCACCATTTTTGCGGTTCTCTGTCGTCTTCTCCGGCATGAAGCGCAAATAGTCCACCTGCTCCCCCATCTGCGTGATCAGCGCCACGCCCACGGTCATGCCTGCGCCGAAATAGAGCAAATTGAAATGGCCGCCTTTGCCATTGTCGCCCGCGTAAAGCTGCAACTCGCTCAAAATCTGCGGGTAGGCATGAAACACAAAAACGAAAGGCAGGATCAACAGCGCAATCCAAAGCGGCTGCGTCCACACCTGCAAACGGCTGATGGTGGTGATGCCATACAGCACGAGCGGGATCACCACCAAAGCGCAAATCAAGTAGCCCCAAGCAGGCGGAATACCAAAAGCCAGCTCCAGCGCATAGGCCATCACTGCGGCTTCTAGCGCAAAGAAGATGAAGGTAAACGTGGCATAGATCAGCGAAGTGATCGTGGAGCCAATGTAGCCAAAGCCCGCGCCGCGTGTGAGCAAATCCATGTCCACGCCGTAGCGGGCGGCGTACACCGAGATCGGCAAGCCTGCTAAAAAGATGATCAAGCCTGTGGTCAAAATCGCCCAGAGTGCATTGACGAAACCATATTGCACCAAGAGCGTTGCGCCGATCGCCTCCAAAATCAAAAATGAAGCCGCGCCAAAGGCCGTGTTGGCCACCTTCATCTCAGACCAGAGGCGGAAGCGCCGTGGCGTGAAACGCAGGGCGTAATCCTCCATGCTCTCGCTGGCCACCCAAGAGTTGTAATCGCGGCGGATTTTGATGACCTTTTGCAGTGCGCCAGCATCGGCTGAAGCAGATGCAGTAGTTGGCGTTTTGATGATCTCGGCTTGGGTCATGTTTGAATTGTGCCCGAGAGGCTTGGGCATCCAACTACGTCAAACGGCGCATGCACCAAGATGGATCGTGCCCTTGCAAAGCACCGCGATTCCAAGATAATGAACGCATGGAACTCACCCCCCGCGAAAAAGACAAACTCCTCATCTTCACTGCCGCCTTGCTGGCCGAGCGCCGCAAAGCCCGTGGCTTGAAGCTCAATTACCCCGAAGCCATTGCCTTCATCAGCGCTGCCGTGATGGAAGGTGCGCGCGATGGCAAAACAGTCGCGCAGCTCATGAGCGAAGGCCGCAGCGTGCTCACGCGAGCCGATGTGATGGACGGCATTGCCGAGATGATTCCCGACATCCAAATCGAAGCCACCTTTCCTGACGGCACCAAGCTCGTGACCGTACACCAACCGATTCAATAATTCTTGCGAGGCATCCCATGAAATCAATCACTACAAAATTAATAGCACTCTGCGCAATATTATTGCCGGCTACCAAACGCTTTTTTGCCATGAAGGACATGGTTTTATAGGCTCACACTGGCATGCCGTGATGTAGCATCGCTGGCTGCTCTGGGCGTGTTGATCGCAGTCGCCGTGTGGCTTTCTAAAAAGTGAGCGCCACATGACACCCGG
>JAAUOI010000220.1 GCA_012036375.1 Allobrachymonas sp.
TTGCAAACCAGGCCGTAGCCTTTGCAAGGATGTCCCGCTCAAGCTTGATTTGGCGGTTCTCTTTGCGCAGCGCCATGAGTTCGGCACGCTCGCTGTCGTGCAACTTGGGCGGCAGATCAGACAGCGATGGCGTGGCTGCCTGTGCACGCCTGACCCATGTCAGGATGCTGGTCTCGTGACAGCCAAATTCCTTGGACAGCTCGCTGGGGCGTCGCCCAGCGGCAAGCAGTTCGACCATTTGCTGGCGAAATTCTGGTGGATACGGCGGCTTGGGATTGGTAGGTTTGGGCATTCTTGACTCCTTGTTTCGGGACGATAAGGTGTCCGTGAAATGGGGTCAACTCCAGCTCCTGTCAGGGCAACACTTTTTCACAAACGCATCAATCTGCTGCGCCGCTTCGCCTTCCTTGCCGCGCCACTGTGCATCCGCACCTGCGACTTTGACTTGCTGCGAGCCATCAAACGCTAGCCGCAGCAAGCCGTTTCTGCGCCAAGCCGACGACACGGTCACGCCAATATCGTTTTCACCGTAGAGATCAAGGATGGGAAACGGATAATTGCGTGTGGCAAACGAGTAGCCGCCAGTAAGCGATATGCAGACCCACGCTTTGTAGCTCGTACTTTTGCTTTGCTCATCGAAATACACATTGGCCATCCACGAGCCCATGGTGTGGCTGACCAGCACGGGGCGAGCGTAGCCTTTAGCTTTGAGCCAATTCGCAGCAGCGTCTAGGCGAGCCGAGGCTTCTGGAAACAGCTTGGGAAAGTAATCATCGACCTGCGCTTCTTTGGCAGCAATCGGCATCTGAATGGCCAGCGTGGTGTAGCCCAGATCATGCAGGCGCTTGCGCAGCTCGCCCGTGAGCCCCTCCTCGGGATGCGTACCTACGCCGTGCGCGAGCACGATCGCAGGCTTGGATTTGTTCGCGGCTTCTGCCAGCAGACCCAGAAAGCTTGCATAGCCTTTGTTGCCCGAGACAGGAATCTGTACGGCTTCGCCCACCACCAATTGCGAGATGATCTCGTCTGCAAACCGTTTTTCTCGTGCAACATCGCTGGTTTGAGCGCTAGCGATCGTGTGGACAGCGGCGATCAAAAAGCAGGCCAGCCAGCCTCGCTGAACGCACTGCGATAAAAAGGTGTGGCATCTCATGAGCATTTCTCCAAAGCTTGAATTTAAACCAAACTCAGAATTTCTGTGAGCTAGCGGCCTGCCAAGCACTTGTGTCCTCACTCAAATCTGGATGCCCGCCGAAATGCTCAATACAAAAGTCCACAAAAGCACGTACACGCATGGGCAATTGCTTGCGGCTAGGGTAGTGAATGAAGAGCTGCCAGCCTTCGATTTGATGCTCAGGTAAAAGCGTTTTAAGCTGTCCAGCTTTGAGCGCGGGCAAGGCCATGGTTTGCGGCAATTGCGCGAAGCCTAGGCCATCAATGCAAGCCTGCATGAGGCTGCGGAAATCATTGCAAATGAAGCGACCGGGCAGGGGCAGGAGCTGCATGCTGCGAGCGCCATCTGCGCGGGTTTGCAAAATCAAGGGCTGGGTTTGCTCGCGGCCAGTGATTTGCAGCATCAGCGCATCATGGGTTTTGAGCGCATCAAGATTTTGCGGGATGCCACGCGCTTTCAGATAGCTGGGCGCAGCGCAGAGCAGCAAGCGAATCGGCCCGAGCGGGCGAGCAACAAATGCCGCATCCACTCAGCGCCCCACACGAATGCCCACATCCATGCGCTTAGGGATGAGTGGCGTGGAATCTTCGCTCAGCTCCAGCTCCAATTGAATATCAGGATGGCGTTGGTAAAACTTCGGGAGCAGCGGAATCAAATACTGAAAGGCTACGGGGGAAACGATTGTCGCTCGCACCTTGCCACGAGCTGATTTCGCATCCGTCGCGGCATCTTTGCAAGCCAACTCTAGCTGCGCCAGCGGCTCTTGGCATTGCTCTAAAAACGATTGGCCTTCGGGCGTGAGCGTGAGTGCGCGGGTGCTGCGAGCCAGCAGGCGCACGCCCAAAGCCTGCTCCAATCGGCTGATGTTTTGGCTCACCGCCACCGCTGAAATGCCTAGCTCACGGGCAGCAGCCGCGAAGCTGCCCAGCTCGGCGGTGCGGCTGAAATTCAAAATTCCTCGAAGGCTTTGCATCGAGGATGATAGGCCAATTTCTACTGATTACAAAGTTTTTATTAGGTATTTATGAAGTATTACTGCAATTGCGCAAAGCATTCCAAGCTTTTAAAGTTCATTCACCTGATCTTCAGGGCTTTCAACAACCGGATTAATTTTTAAAGGAACCACCATGAAATACCTCTTAATGTGCCAAGTCAAACCCGCCGATTTCGCTCAAGTCACCCCAGAGGCCGAGCAGCAGATCATGCAATCCATGATGGCTTACAACCAGCAGCTCATCCAAGCCGGTGTGTTGCTCGGCGCAGGCCAACTCGCCCCGCCAAATACTGCGCAGCGCGTGTTTGCCGCCAAAGGCCGCATCAAAACCCAAGAAGGCCCAGCGCTCAAGGGCGACACACAAATCGGCGGCTACTACTTGATTGACGTGCCCGGCGAGCCAGAAGCCACGGGCTGGGCAGCCAAATGCCCCGCAGCGCAGTTTGGGGCGATTGAAGTGCGCCAAGTTGCCTATTCGCCCATGTAAATTTATAGTTCAGAAGTCACCAACAATAGCCTTAACTTTAGCGAGAACCATCATGCAAATCGAATCCAGCATCCTCGTCAAAACTCCCGCCAACACGATTTACGCGCTTTATGCCGATGTGAATAACTGGAACACTTGGGATACCGATCTCAAATCGTCTTCGATTAACGGCGCTTTCGCCAACGGCGCAACCGGCGAGGTCGTGCCCAAGGGCGGCCCCAAATCCAAAGTCGTGTTCAGCGACATCGTGCCGAACAAAAGCTTTAGCGTGGAATGCAAACTGCCGCTGTGCAAAATGCGCTTCGAGCACGAGTTGCAAGGCCAAGGCAATGGGACGAAAGCCACACATCGCGTCGTGTTTGAAGGCTTGCTCGCGCCTCTGTTTGGCCGCTTGATCGGCTCGGGTATGCGCAAAACTTTGCCGCATGCGATGGAATCACTCAAACAAGCCGGCTGAAACACGGGGCGCGTAAAGCAGGCCAACCATCACAAGGATGATTCAAGAATGACAACGACCACACTCCACGCCTTGAATCACACCCTGTTGTTTGCCGGCCTGTGCGCCCTGCTCCAATGTTTCCTCTCAGCTTTGGTGATTGCCCGGCGCACGCAAGCAGGTGTCTCGCTGCTCGATGGTGGAGACAAGCCGCTCATCCAACGCATCCGAGCCCACGGCAATTTCATTGAAACCGCACCCATGGCTTTGCTGCTGCTCGCCTTGCTGGAATGGCGAGGCTTTGCTCAGTGGGCTGTGATCGGCTTTGGCATCATGTTGGTCGTGGGGCGCGTGCTGCACGCTGCTGGCATCATCCACAGCCGCATGCAATGGGCTCGCGTCGTGGGCATGCTGATGACGCTGTTTGTGATCAGCATTGAGGCGGTGTGTGTTTTGTGGATCTATATGATGGCTTAGATGAACCATCCAATCATGAACCCCTCGAACCCCGCCGCAGCAGCCCACAGCCTCCCTCGCCACATCGCCGTGATGGCCAGCATTTATTTCGCCGCTAGCCTGCTGCATTTCGCCCACAACGCAGAATTCATCGCTTTCTATCCCGGCATGCCCGGCTGGCTCACACGCGAGAAGGTGTATTTAGCTTGGCTCGGCGTGACTGCCGTGGGCGCATTGGCTTGGTTCTTCGGCCGCAAGCGGCTGCCTCTGCTCGCCGCGCCTTTGATCGGCATCTACGGCGCTTTAGGGATTGACGGATTGGCGCACTACACACTGGCGCTCTGCTCCGAGCACACCCTCATGACGAACTTCACGATTTGGTTTGAAGTGATCACGGGCGCGGCTTTATTACTCGCGGGTGGACTGTGGGCAGGCCAGTTGATCACGCAGAGGCAACTGTTGAAGCCTACCGCTTAAGTTGCATTGATGCTCAACGCCGATCAGCGCTTTTTCGGCTGTTGTCGTAATACTCAGGCGGTTTTTTCTTCACCCATGCGATGAAAGAGGCGATGGCTTCGTGCTCACGCAGCGCTGCCCACGTCGCGTAATTTTTCGCTAATTCTTTCTCGCTCAACGTCGCGTGAATTTTGCGATGGCAAATACGATGGATGAAATATTTTTCTCTACCGCCTTGACTTTTGGGCAGCAAGTGATGCTCGTCGATACTTTTGCCGGCAACGAGTGGCCTGTCGCAGAGCGGGCAGTTGCCTAGAGCGATTTCGGGATGACCGAGAGGCTGCGCATTGCGTAAAGTTCGCTTGCCGACCATGCTGCTAGCGTTTACTCGTCGCTTGGAATCCTGCTTGGCTTGCCGGATAAATCAGAGCACCTTGGCTTTCAAAGAATCCACGCAACTCAGTGAACACGCCTTTGTAGCGGTAATACGGCACGCGCGGATACAAGTGGTGCACCAGATGGTAGCTCTGCCCGAGCAAGAGTTGATCGACGATACGCTGCGCGAGTGGAGAAAACGTGACCACGCGCGTATGCTCCCAGCGCTCGCGGCTGGTATGCGGGTGATGCGGCAGCCAGTCGAACACGATGGCAAGCAGCATGCCAGCCGTCAATGCCGCGCCCAAGGTGCAAAAAATGGCAGCAAATGCGTTGTAGGCTGTGGCCAACCAGATCAAACCTGCGGCGCAGATCAAAAGTTGAACAGTGCCCAGCAGCATGCGACGCATGCCATCGCTCGCGAGTGCGAGCCAATTTGTAGCCCAAAATGAATATGCACAAAGGGCAGCAAGACGCTTCTGCCCAGCATGCTCATCACGCTCTGGCTTGCCATCATATGATCAGGATCTTTCTCGGGATCGTTGGTGTGCGCGTGATGCGCCAAATGTGTGAGCTGATGCAGATGAAAAGGGCCAAAAAGCGGAAAGCCAGCGAGCACACCCGTCGCATCATTGAGCCACGCATGCCGATGCTTCGCATCCACGGCGTTGCGGTGGCAAGCCTCATGCACAGGCGTGTAAGCCGCATAAGCCAAGATCACGTTGACGGGAAACGCGAGCCACAGCGACATCTGCCCAGAGGCGGCCAGATAAGCCACCAGCGCATAGCCCAAGCTCACGACGATGGCCAACAAGATCGTTGGCCACGCAATCGCGGGCTCGTGGCTGCGCTGGTTGAAGGCATGGTAGAAAGGCAGCTGCTTCATCTGCTCGTAGGCGACCGTCGCCAGCCGCTCGTTGCTGAAGCCCAGCGCTGCCGACCAGAGGCCGGCCATGCCCTCGATATATTCCTTGCCGTCGTCGTCCATGACGTAGACGCCGCGACCGCGCACGATGGTCAGGGGACCGGTCTGCTCGTGCTTCTTGAAGTTGGTGTAGGGGTGGAGATGGTGGGCGATGTCCCGCGAGGCGTTGGAATTGCCGCGGAAGCTGCGAGAAACGTCATTCATGCCGGTACCCCTGAACTGTGATGGCGCGCA
>JAAUOI010000221.1 GCA_012036375.1 Allobrachymonas sp.
TTTTTCAATTGGCCGGCGGTATTCGCGCCAGCATGGGCTATTGCGGCTGCGGCACGATTGCCGATATGCATGCCCGGGCGGAGTTCGTGGAGATCACGGCGGCGGGCATCCGCGAGAGCCATGTGCATGATGTGCAGATTACGAAGGAAGCGCCGAATTATCGGGCGGAGTGATTTTTGTCTTGCAAGTTTGATAGCGCACTGAGGTTTTTTTCGGTTGAGGTTGCGGTGGGGGTCGCGTGACCTGTGCGCGTTGTGGCGTTCTGAGAGAAATACAGAGTCACTTCACGCGACTTGGTCATCAATTGACTGCGCCCATTCGCAGCCATCGACATGGTGCGCCCACCGCAGCAAAATTAAGGAGGAGGCGGGGAAACCATCTCACCGGAGCGATGTGACACCCAAAACCCCGCCGGGGACATTGCGGAGGTGGGTGCACCGTGGCGGTGGCGGGCTCAGTAACAACATATGGGCGAAAAATAGCGCCTTCAAAGTGACACAAAGCACGAAATCACAGCAAATAACAAGCGCAGCAAAAATGTCTCAAAAGTTTCGTACTTTTGATGTACAACCTAACTTCTCAACATTTCATTCACAGGAGCATCTCATGGGCATTATTTCGTTTTTCAAAGAAGCCGGTCAAAAATTGTTCGGCGGCAAGCCAGAAGTGGCCGCTGCGGTAGCCGAGCCAAGCAATGAAGAAAAAGCGGCGGCGGCCAACGACGTGGCTTCTAACGCGATCAAAGACTACATCCGCGCCAACGATTTGCCGGCTGACAACCTCATCATCACCTTCAGCGGAGCCGATCAGATCGTCACCGTGGCGGGTCTTGTGGCCACGCAAGCGGAGCGAGAAAAGATCATCACCTGCTGTGGCAACGTGCATGGCGTGGCTGGCGTGGCCGATGAAATGACTTGCGATGAGCCTGATGCGCCCGCTTGCCAATACCACATGGTGGTCAGTGGCGACAATCTCTCCAAGATTGCCAAGCAATACTATGGTGATGCCAACAAGTATCCTGTGATCTTTGAGGCGAATAAGCCGATGCTGAGTCATCCCGACAAGATTTATCCCGGCCAGAACTTGATCATTCCGGCTCAGGCTTGACAAGCTACTCGATCGTCGATTCAAACTGACCTAAGATTGCCCGTCTCAGTGCTTGAAATTGCGGAAATTTCAGCTGAGACGGGCGATAAAAAGCCCCAATTCGACGGGCTCGCCCAACTTGATCGGCAGCGCTGAAATCTGCCAATCTTTGCTAAAGCGCTCAATGATCGCTAATGGCCCAGCAGCGGCCAAGCCCATTTGAGACGCACACCATAGCGCTTGCACCGTCGTCGTGACTTGCAGCGCGGTTTGTGGCGTCCCGAGTTGATTGACTTGGAAATAATGCGTCAGCATATTGCGAATATAAGAACCCGGTTCGGGCAGCACCCATTGCAAAGCTTTTAAATCAGAGGCTTGAATGCGCTTTCTGTGAGCCAAGGGATGCTGCAAGGGCAGGGCGATCACGGCTTGTTCGCTGGCGATTACATCCAATTGAAGTGAACGAGTTTGCTCGGTGGATTGAACACTGGGGCTGGTGCGCACGATGGCCGCTGCCAGTTGCCCGCTTTGCACAGCAGCCAGCAATTCGCCCGAAGTACCTTCTTGTACTTGCAATCCGCCGGTGTAATGCGCGGCGTAACGCTGGGCAATGTGCGGAACTCGCTCAATCATCACCTGCGGAATCACGCCCAAGCGCAGGGTGGTTCTGTGTTTGGGTGCAATGGTTTCTTGCTCAAACAGGCTGAATTCTTCGATGACGACGGCCGCTCGGGCGGCCAATTGCTGGCCAGCTTCGGTGGGCTTGGCGCCGCGCCGATCCCGGGTGAACAAGGTATGCCCCACACTGGACTCCAGCTCTTGCAGCATCAGCGAAGCGGCAGCAGCCGTGATGCTGAGTTGCTCGGCAGCGCTACTGAGCGTCATGCCTTGGTTGAGCATCACGAGTAGGCGCAGTTGGCGAATGCGCAAATAGTCGAGTTTGGGATGGATCATGTTCAAGTAAATATTGAATTGAATCAATTTAAATTCATTTTACTTAAATCAAATGCATCGATACAGTCTCGCCATGTCCAAGCCTCCCGTCTCTTCATCTTGCCTGCATGGAACTCGTGTGATTGACCTTACGCAGGTGATTGCTGGCCCCTATTGCGCCATGCAGTTGGCGCAATTAGGTGCAGCAGTCATCAAGATCGAGAGCCCGCAAGGCGATCCGATGCGCTGGCGGGGCGGCAGCGATGCGCAGGCTGCGGCGCGAGGCTTATCCACGCATTACCAAGCGCATGCGCGTGGCCGGCAAGTGGTCGTGTTGGATTGGAGCAGCGAAGAAGGCATCGCACAGCTCAAAGCGTTGCTTCAAGGCGCGGATGTATTCGTTTGCAATATTCGCCAGCACATGCTGCCGCGCATGGGGTTGTCGATTGAGCAGATGCGCCAAGCTTATCCAAGCTTAGTGATTTGTACGATCTCTGGCTATGGGCAAGGTCCTTGCGAAGATTGGCCCGCTTATGACAACACGATTCAAGCGGCCAGCGGGCTGATGCGTCTCAATGGAGCGGGCGAGGGCGGTTCTCGCGTCGGTGCGCCTATCATGGATTACGCCTGCGGTATGGCGGCGCTCTCGGCCATTTTGGCGGCGCTGTATGAGCGCGAAAACAGTCACCAAGGGCAGCATGTGCGCGTGAGCATGCTTAGTGTGGCGCATCAGCTCATGACGGCGCAGCGCTTTGATCGAGCTGCGACCGGCAAAGAGCCGGCTTTCAAAGGCAATCAGGCCAACAGCGGCGAGCCCCTATCTCAAATTTTTGAAACAGCGCAGGGGCATTTGGCGCTGGCTGTGAATGAGCCACATCAGTTTGAGAAATTAGCGCGTGCGCTTGGCAGCAGTGCATGGCTTTCGGATGCAAGATTTGCCAGCGTGAAAAGTCGCCGCTCACATGCACAAGAGTTGCGCGATTTAGTTGCCAAGCGGCTGATGACTCAAACTGCTTTGAAGTGGGAGGCAGCGCTGTGCAAAGCTGGCGTTGCCGCTGCTGCTGTGCGCACGCTCGCTCAATCGCTGGCTCACGCAGGTGCACAAGCTGATCCCGATTTATTTGATTTGGAGCGCGGGCGCATCTTGCCCGGCCAGCTCAGCGCCGCAATTTCAGCAACCAGCATTATTTCTAACTTATATCAGGAGACCGCATCATGATTACACGTCGCCAACTCATTTCAACGAGCGCTCTATCAGTCAGCTCGCTGGCTTTTCCCGCTTGGGCGCAAGCATCTGTTTGGCCGCGCGAGAACGTGCGCCTCGTGGTGCCCTTTGCCGCAGGTGGCGGCACGGATCGCCTGGCGCGCCTGATGGCGCAGCGCATGGGGGAAAAAACTGGCAAGTCCTTTGTGATCGACAACAAGCCGGGCGCAGGTGGCAACATTGGCGCGGCGCAGGTGGCCAAAGGTAATGATGTGCACCAGCTTTTGTTTACCACGGCATCTATCGTGATCAGCCCCTTCTTATTTTCCAAGCCGGGCTATGATTTAAACAAGGATCTAACGCCAGTCATTCAAATCTCTTCTTCGCCGCTTGTACTCGTTTGCCGCTCGGCATCGCCACTCAAAGTACTCGATGATTTGCCCAAGGCTGCCAGCGCGAAGAGTGGTGGCTTGAACTACGCTTCGCCCGGCGTGGGCACGACCAGCCATTTGGGTGGCTTCTTGCTCTCGCAGAGACTCAAAATGGCCGCCAGTCATGTGGCGTATCGCGGCGCTGGGCCCGCGGTGAATGCACTGATTGCAGGTGAAATTGATTTTGCTCTGATGGCGGCTGTTGCGGTGTTGCCCTTCATCAAAAATGGGCAACTTCGCGCCTTGGCTGTCGCAGGTAAGCGCCCCTTGCCCGATTTAGCGACTGCGCCGTTGATCGGTAATGCACCGCTCAATTTGGATTTAGACAATTGGCAAGGCGTCTTCCTGCCCTCTGCGCACCGAGCTATGGCAGAGAAAATCAACCAGACCTTCAACGAAGTCCTCAAATTAAACGACGTGCGAGCTACGGTGTATTCCGATGGGGCAACGCCTGTGGGCGGCGGCGCTGCGCAATTTCGCTCGCAAATGGCTCTGGATGGCGGCAAATACGGCGCAATCGTGATTGCGGCGGGTGTGAAGCCTGAATAGAGCGGGCCGCTTAATGATTCTGGAGCGAACACTCCATCGCTGCGTTTTATAATCAGTGGTTTTGCCCTTGACAGGGCATGATTTGTTCACTGGGATACGACGGCAACATGGCTTTGATTGTTCATAAATACGGTGGCACCTCGATGGGGTCGACCGAGCGCATCCGAAACGTGGCCAAGCGCGTGGCCAAATGGGCGCGGGCAGGGCATCAGATGGTGGTCGTGCCATCTGCGATGAGCGGCGAGACCAATCGCTTACTCGGCTTGGCCAAAGAACTGGCTCCCGCGAAAGCGACCGCCTCTTATAGCCGCGAGCTCGATGCCTTAGCCGCCACTGGCGAGCAAGCCTCCAGCGCACTGCTGGCGATTGCCTTGCAAGCCGAAGGCTTGGAGTCAGTGAGTTACAGCGGTTGGCAAGTACCGATTAAAACGGACAGCGCCTACACAAAAGCCCGCATTGAAAGCATTGACGATAAAAAAGTCCGTGCTAATTTGGCTGCCGGCCGCGTGGTGATCGTCACGGGTTTTCAAGGCGTGGATGAGGGCGGTAATGTCACCACGCTCGGCCGTGGCGGCTCAGATACTTCTGCTGTGGCAGTTGCGGCTGCGATGAAAGCGGCCGAATGCCTGATCTACACCGATGTCGATGGCGTCTACACCACCGATCCGCGCGTGGTGCCCGAAGCCCGCCGCCTGCACACCGTAAGCTTTGAAGAGATGTTGGAAATGGCCAGCATGGGCTCCAAAGTCTTGCAAATTCGCTCAGTGGAATTCGCTGGCAAATACAAAGTGCCACTGCGTGTGCTCTCCAGTTTCACGAACTGGGATATTGACATTAACGAAGAAGCCAAATCCGGCACTTTGATCACTTTTGAGGAAGATGAAAACATGGAACAAGCCGTTGTCTCTGGAATTGCTTTTAACCGCGATGAAGCCAAAATCTCGATTTTGAGCGTTCCTGACAAGCCTGGAATTGCCTACAACATCCTAGGCGCTGTGGCCGATGCCAATATCGAAGTCGATGTAATCATCCAAAACATCTCCAAAGACGGTAAAACAGACTTTTCCTTCACCGTTCACCGCAACGATTACGCCAAAACCGTCGATCTGCTCAAAGCCAAAGTACTTCCTCAATTGGGCACAGACACCATTGAAGGCGATACCAAGATTTGCAAAGTCAGCATCGTTGGCATCGGCATGCGCAGCCATGTGGGCATTGCCAGCAAAATGTTCCGCTCGCTCAGCGAAGAAGGCATCAACATCCAAATGATCTCCACCAGCGAGATCAAAACCTCGGTGGTGATCGACGAGAATACATGGAGCTGGCAGTTCG
>JAAUOI010000222.1 GCA_012036375.1 Allobrachymonas sp.
ACCAATTACCGCGCAAGAATTCTGTTTCATTGTGGGAAGTTAGATATGAGAGCAAGCGTGTAGGGGAAAATCACAGTGAAATTGACGAAGAACCTAAAAAACAAAAAAGGCGCTCTCGAAAATCCGCAGCGTGCTCAAACTGAGCAACTTGCGAATTCCAAGAACGCCTTCGTTCCTTGTGATGCGATCAGACAAACGCCTTTGCTTGTCGGTGGTGCATCAGTGGGTCAGCCCTGACCCTTGCGATGGGTTAAGCGAGAACTGTGCCAACTTATACTTAATCCTGAATTGATAGCACTTCACGCATATTTTATGCCGGCTACTGGCCTAAAAGGCTTAAAAATTGATGTTGAACTACGAGCCTAGCAAATCCGCCACATCCAACATCCGCTGCGCCACATCGGAGAGCTTGAGCCCTTTGTCCATCGCAGTTTTTCGCAGTTTGTCGTAGGCCTGTTGCTCAGATAAACCTTGGCGCTGCATCAGCAAGCCTTTGGCGCGGTCAATGGTTTTGCGGTCTTGCAATTCGGATTTCGCATGTTTGAGTTCATCGCGCAGGCTTTGCTCGTGCTCAAAACGCGCAAGCGCCACGTCCAAAATGGGGCGAATGCGCTCGGGCGACAGACCTGCCACGATGTAGGCCGTCACGCCATTGGCCACAGCATCCTTCACATGCGTGGTGTCGTTGTCTTCGGTGAACAGCACAATCGGGCGGCGCTCATCGCGCGTGGCCACCACCACATGCTCCAGCGCATCGCAGGCATCGCTTTGCGCATCCACAATGATCATGTCAGGCTGCAATTGGGTGATGCGTTGTTCCAAGAAGCTGTCTGCTGGTAACACGGCGATCAGGTTGTAGCCGCTTTCTAGCAGGCCGATGCGCAGCTCTCTGCTGCGCACGGCTTCTTGCGCGGCATGCTCATCCAAGCCATCGGGATTCAAGCTTTCAGGCGCAACCACCACCAAGCGAAGCTTGTGCGCAGCGGCGATTTCTGTTTCCCTCGGCGGCAGTTTGATGCTCATAAGGCGAGTAGTGCAAAATTCAGGCCAAGTGAAATCCCCTATGTTGATCCTCGGTATTGAATCCTCTTGCGATGAAACAGGCGTTGCTTTGGTGCAGCTTGACTTGAATGCACCACGGCGGAGCATTCCCAAGCTGCTGGGCGCGGCTTTGCACAGCCAAATTGAGATGCACCGCGCCTATGGCGGTGTGGTGCCGGAGCTGGCGAGTCGCGATCATATTCGCCGCTTGATTCCATTGACAAAACAAGTGCTTGCCAGCGCAGATGCTGCGCTAGACGCTATTGATTTGATAGCTTTTACGCGCGGGCCTGGGTTGGCGGGCGCTTTGCTCGTGGGCTCGGCAGCGGCTTGTGCATTGGGCAGTGCATTGGGCAAACCTGTGCTGGGCGTGCACCATTTGGAAGGGCATTTGCTCTCACCTTTTTTGAGCGCTGATCCGCCGGAGTTTCCGTTTATTGCGCTGCTGGTCAGCGGTGGGCACACGCAGCTCATGCGCGTGGATGGCGTGGGCGAGTATGCGCTGCTGGGCGAGACGATTGACGATGCAGCGGGCGAGGCGTTTGACAAAACGGCCAAGCTGCTGGATTTGCCCTATCCGGGCGGGCCGCAGCTGGCCAAGCTCGCCGAGAGCGGCGATTCGCAAGCATTTAAATTCCCGCGCCCTTTGTTACACAGCGGCGATTTGGACTTTTCATTCGCGGGCTTGAAGACTGCGGTGCTCACGCAAGTTAAGCGCTTGGTGGGCGATGTGCCCGAGGGGGCGACGGTGCGCGGCGCAGGAATTGAATCTTTATCGCACGAGACGCAACGCAACTTGGCAGCCAGCATTCAAGCGGCGATCACGGAAGTGTTGGTCAAGAAATCGCTTAAAGCGGTGCAGCAATCAGACCTCAATCGTTTGGTGGTTGCGGGTGGTGTGGGGGCAAACAAGAGTCTTCGTGAGCAGCTCAACGCAGCTTGCAAAGCCAAAGGGATTCGCGTGCATTACCCCGAGCTGCATTTGTGTACCGACAACGGCGCGATGATTGCACTCGCAGCCGCGATGCGGTTGCAAACAAAAAAGCGCAGCCCACTCGGGACTACGCTTTTGATGTGAAGCCCCGTTGGCCTCTGGATGCTCTGTGATCAGTTGATCGTGAGCAAGGTCTCGCGGCTTTCAGGCGCGATCTTGGCAAACTTCAAAGTGAGCACACCGTTTTCCAGCTTGGCTTCGCTCTTGCCAGCATCGACATCGCTTGCGAGCTTGTAAGCAGCTTTGAAACTGCGTGGCGCATCGTCTTTGCTAGCGATGCGCACGATGCGGCCTTCGATGCCAATGGTGAGCTGCTCTTTCGATAAGCCGGGCACGTCGAGGCTCAAAGTGATGCTGGTGTCATCCGATTCGACTTCGCTTCTCGAAGTGGAAGCATTGTCAGCAAAGAATTGATCTAAGGCGCTGGCACGAGCCCAAGCGCTAGGCGCGTAGCCAGTGCTGTGACCATTGAGAACGGAACGACGAAAACCAACAGGTGCAAAAAACATAGCAAACTCCTAGTACACTGCGCAGCTTCGTTGTGTTCTTGCCCCCATGGCAAGGCATCGTGCTGCATGGGAAGCAATTGCGGATGCTGTGCAGGGTTTCAAGGGATTTCAACCATGCCAACAGGCAAATATATTTCTAAGCGTGCGGTCTTGAAAATAGTATTTTCGGCCACATCATCGATAGCTTTTTTGAAGCCTTTTGAGGCTCTAGCCAGCGTCAATTCTGCGTCGAATGCTCCTATTAAGATAGCAATGGTGGAGGCGCTATCTGGCGTGTTTGCGAACACGGGTGAGGCGGTGTTTCGCAATTTGGTGTGGGCAACGGAACGGGTGAATGCGCGGGGTGGTATTGCAATCAAAGGCGGGGCATCGCGGCGCTTGGAGATTGAGCGCTACGATAGCAAAGGCCAAGTAGAAGAAGCTTTGGCGGCGCTACGAGCGGCGCTGGATGATGGGGCGCAGATCATCATGCAGGGTAACAGCTCGGCGATTGCGGCGGCGCTGATTGACGCAGTGAATAAACACAATGAGCGCACACCGCAGCAGCGCGTGATATTCCTCAATTACTCCGCAGTCGATCCGATTTTGACGAATGAGAAATGCAGCCCGTGGCATTTCAGATTCGACGCGCATGTGGACATGCGCATGGCCGCTCTGATGGAAGTCTTGCGAGAAGATCGCGCACTCAAGAGCGTGTATTTGATTGGGCAGGATTACAGCTTTGGCCAAGCTGTCTTGAGGGAGGCTCGCAGGCAGCTTGGCATTCAACGCGCAGACATTGAAATCGCCGCTGAAGAGCTGCATCCGCTCGGCCGCATCAAAGACTTTGCACCCTATGCTTCCAAAATCAAAGCCAGTGGCGCAGGCGCGGTGCTCACGGGGAATTTTGGTAACGATTTGGTGTTGCTCATCAAAGCGTGCAGAGAAATCGGCTTTGAAGGCAAGTTCTACACGTTCTATGGCAACGCGCTGGGCGCACCGGCCGCGATGGGGGAAGCGGGCGTGGGCAAAGTGATTGCTGTGGCGGATTGGCTGCCGAATTTGGGCGCGAGCGACAGCGTGGTGCAGGGCGGTGTGCAGCGCGAGGCGAGGGCGTTTTATGAGGCGTTTCGCCAACGCTTTCCAAAGCCGCAGGATGATTATGTGCACATGCGTATGCATCTGATGATGGAGGCGCTGGCAGTATCACTGGCGGGCGCTGTGTCTGCGCAGGGGATCGATATTCAGGCGGTGGCGGCCAAACTCTCCCGCGCCCGCGTGAGCCTGTTTGGCCAAACGGGGCAGATGCGCAGCAGCGACCATCAATTCCAACAGCCGCTCGTTGTTGGCGTGATGGACAAATTGGGCTCGCCGGGCGTGGCCTTTGATGTGGAAGGCTCGGGCTACGGCTTTCGAGTGGTCAAGCGCATCGAAGCGCAGGCGGCGCAGATGCCGACGAGTTGCAAGATGCAAAGCCTTTGAACGCCGAGGATGCGAAAAAAGCCACCTCGCGGTGGCTCGTGATTTCAGCAGCGCTGAAATTATTTGACGGTGAGCACCCAAGCGGCCAATTTAGCGGCTTCTGCGGCGTTGACTTGTGGATTGGCAGGCATGGGCACTGCGCCCCAATTGCCTTTGCCAGGAGTGCTGCCTTTTTGGATTTTCTCAGCCAGCATGGCGGCGGCATCTTTGTTACCAGCGTATTTGGCGGCGACATCTTTGTAGCTGGGGCCTACCATTTTTTTGTCGACCGCGTGGCAGGCCATGCAGTTTTTAGCTTGTGCCAAGGCGGCATCGGCGAACGCGGGAGCTTGGTAAGCAGCGGCGGTGAGGGCTAAAGCCACAACGGGGAGTAAACGCAGTTTCATTGTCGTCCTTCAAGTTTCAAAACAAGCTGACCAGAGGCTTGGGAATCAGGCGCTCTTGCCATACACTGGAGATAACGCAATTTTAGGCAATTGGGTTGACGTTTGGTTTCATCTCGACTCAATTCCCTAAAAGAGTGCAAATTGTTGCTAACTTCGTTCTTTGGTAGCGAAAAATGTGCAAAAAGTCATCTTTTTGAGATGTGAAGGAGTCGTCATGTATTTTCTTTTGATTGGGGTGGGTCTGTTGCTGTTGAAGTATTTGGAAATGGGGCCCGTGGCAACTTGGAGCTGGTACGTCGTGCTCACGCCTTTTGCCTTGGCGGCAATTTGGTGGGCTTGGGCCGACTATTCAGGCTATACCAAGCGCAAAGCTATGGAAAAATGGACAAAAAGAAGGCAGACCGGCAAGCCAAGCAGCGCGAGAGCTTGGGGTTGGGGCCTAAGCGCAAGTAAACGACGCCAGCTATTTGCTATGAATATAATAGCACTTGGCGCATATTCTATAAAGACGTATGCCACTTTTTGATTAAAAATTCATGCAAATCCAAGAAAAATCTGCGTTCGCCACGCCCTATGAATGGATCGGTGGCGAAGAGCGTGTCAAAGCGCTGATTGAACGGTTTTACGCCTGATGGACTTGGAGCCTGAGTTTGCACGGCTGCGGCAAGTGCATGGGCCTTCTTTGGACAGCGCCCGCCAGAAAACCTTTTGGTTCATTTGCGGCTGGCTCGGCGGCCCGCAGTATTACACCGAGAAATTTGGCCATCCGCGCTTGCGAGCGCGGCATCTGCATGTACCCATAGGCATCCAAGAGCGCGATGAATGGCTCGCTTGCATGGACGCGCGATGGGTGAAACAGGTGTGCCTGAAGACTTGCGATCTCGATTACGAGAGAGCTTTTTTCAAACGGCTGATTGGATGCGCAACCAGGGCGTGCCGCAGTAATGACCGTTCGTGAAATTCTCAAAATGGGCGATCTGCGCTTGCTGCGCGTGGCTGAACCCGTGCGCGAGTTCGATACGCCAGCTTTACGCGACTTGCTGCAAGACATGCAAGACACGATGGCGGCGGCCCATGGCGCAGGGCTGGCCGCACCGCAAATCGGCGTGAATTTGCAACTGGTGATTTTTGGCAGCG
>JAAUOI010000223.1 GCA_012036375.1 Allobrachymonas sp.
CGAGCTTTACCTTGGGTGGTTCAGGCGGCGGCATTGCTTATAACAAAGAAGAGTTTATTGAGATCGTTACGCGTGGGCTGGAGCTTTCGCCCGTGAGCGAGGTCTTGGTCGAAGAATCCGTGCTGGGCTGGAAAGAGTTTGAGATGGAAGTGGTGCGTGATCGCGCCGACAACTGCATCATCGTGTGTTCAATTGAAAATCTCGACCCCATGGGCGTGCACACCGGCGATCGATCACCGTCGCACCCGCGCAAACGCTGACCGATAAAGAGTATCAAGCGATGCGCGACGCCTCGCTCGCGGTGCTGCGCAAAATTGGCGTCGACACCGGCGGCAGCAATGTGCAGTTCGGTATCAATGCTCAAGATGGCCGCATGGTGGTGATTGAAATGAACCCGCGCGTAAGCCGCTCTAGCGCATTGGCGTCCAAAGCAACCGGCTTTCCGATTGCCAAAATCGCGGCCAAACTCGCCATTGGCTACTACCTTAGATGAGCTCAGCAACGACATCGACAGGCGGGCCACGCCGCTTCATTTGAGCCCAGCATTGACTATGTGGTGACGAAAATCCCGCGCTTTGCCTTTGAGAAGTTCCCCAAAGCCGACAGCCGCCTCACCACACAATGAAAAGCGTGGGCGAAGTGATGGCGATGGGCAGATGCTTTCAAGAAAGCCTACAAAAAGCCCTGCGCGGCTTGGAAATTGGCGTGGCCGGGCTTGACCCGCTGCTGCCGGAGGACGAATACAGCGATGCCGCAGCGCTGAATCGCCACCTGCGCGAGCCCAAGCCCGAGCGAATTTTTTATCTCGCTGATGCCTTTCGCGCGGGCCTGAGCCTGGCGCAAATTTTTGAGCAAACGGCGGTGGACCCTTGGTTTTTGCGCCAAATTGAAGACATCGTGCAAACCGAGCAGCGCCTGCAGAAAATCGGCGTTAGCGCGCTCAATGCCGATAACTTGCGGCGGCTGAAACGCATGGGCTTTTCTGATATTCGCCTTGCCAAACTTAGTGCCAGCACCGAGCAAAGCGTGCGGCCATTTGCGCCACGCGACTCGGCGTGCGCCCGGTATACAAGCGGGTGGATTCTTGCGCGGCTGAATTCGCCACGCCCACGGCTTATATGTATTCAACGTACGCTGTGGAATGCGAAGCCGAGCCAACAGCTAAGAAAAAATCATGGTGCTCGGCGGCGGGCCTAATCGCATTGGCCAAGGCATTGAGTTCGATTACTGCTGCGTGCATGCCGCGCTCGCCATGCGCGAAGATGGCTACGAGACCATCATGGTCAACTGCAATCCTGAAACAGTCTCCACCGATTACGACACGAGTGATCGCCTGTATTTCGAGCCACTCACGCTCGAAGACGTTTTGGAAATTGTTGATAAAGAAAAGCCAGTCGGCGTGATCGTGCAATACGGCGGCCAAACGCCACTCAAGCTCGCGCTCGGCTTGGAAGCCGAAGGCGTGCCCATCATCGGCACATCGCCCGACATGATTGATGCTGCTGAAGACCGCGAGCGTTTCTCTGCGCTTTTGCACAAACTTGGCCTCAAGCAGCCGCCGAACGCGACCGCACGCGCCGAACCCGAAGCGCTTGAAAAAGCTGCGACTCTTGGCTACCCACTCGTCGTGCGCCCCAGCTACGTGCTCGGCGGTCGCGCGATGGAGATCGTGCATGAGCAGCGCGATTTGGAGCGCTACATGAAGGAGGCCGTCAAGGTTTCTAACGATTCTCCTGTGCTCTTGGATCGCTTCTTGAATGACGCGATTGAATGCGATGTCGATTGCCTGCGTGATCCGGAAGGGGTGACGTTTATCGGCGGCGTGATGGAGCATATCGAGCAAGCCGGTGTGCACAGCGGTGATTCCGCCTGCTCGCTACCGCCGTATTCGCTTTCCAAAGAAACGATTGACGAACTCAAGCGCCAGACTCGTGAGATGGCTGCTGGTCTGTCTGTCGTCGGCTTGATGAACGTGCAATTTGCCATTCAGCACAAAGATGGCAAAGATGTGATCTATGTGCTCGAAGTGAATCCACGCGCCAGCCGCACTGTGCCTTATGTGAGCAAGGCCACGGGCATACAGCTCGCCAAAGTCGCGGCGCGTTGCATGGCTGGCCAGTCTTTGAAGTCGCAAGGGATTACGAAAGAAGTCACGCCACCGTATTTCAGCGTGAAAGAAGCCGTCTTCCCGTTTGTGAAATTCCCCGGTGTGGATACCATTCTGGGTCCTGAGATGAAGAGCACGGGCGAGGTGATGGGCGTGGGCAAAACCTTTGGCGAAGCTTTCGTCAAGAGCCAGCTCGGTGCAGGCACTTCTTTGCCGCGCCCGACCAAGAAAGACGGCAGCAAAAACGGTAAGATATTCCTCACCGTGAAAAATAATGACAAGCCTCGCGCTGTGCAAGTGGCTAAAGAGCTGGTGGCGATGGGCTTAGATCTGGTGGCCACCAAAGGTACAGCTGCAGCCATTGCCGAAGCTCGCATTGCTGTGACCGTGGTCAACAAAGTCACTGAAGGCCGCCCGCATATCGTAGACATGATCAAGAATGACGAGATCAGCATGGTGATCAACACCGTCGAAGAGCGCCGCAACGCGATTGCCGATAGCCGCGCAATCCGCACCTCAGCGCTGCTGGCTCGTGTCACAACATTCACCACGATTGCCGGCGCGGAAGCGGCCGTCGAAGGCATGAAATACATGGACAAACTTGGCGTGATTTCCGTGCAGGAGATGCATGCTGCTTTGGCCTAAATTCATTTTTAACCTGCGATAAAATCAATTTATTCCAACAAGCCGCTGGCCTCAAACCAGCGGTTTTACTTTTACTTCACACGATTCTTTTTTCATCATGGCTACTTTCCCAATGACCCGACGCGGTGCTGACAAGCTCAAGGTGGAGCTGCATGATTTGAAAACCGTTCAGCGCCCTTGGGTGATCAATGCGATTGCGGAGGCGCGGGCGCAGGGGGATTTGAGCGAGAACGCGGATTACGATGCGGCCAAGGATCGGCAAGGCTTTATCGAAGGGCGCATTCAAGAGATTGAAGGCAAACTCTCGGCAGCGCAGATCATTGATCCGGCTTCTGTGGATGCTGAAGGCCGCGTGGTGTTTGGTGCGACAGTGGAGATGGAAGATGAAGACACTGGCGCTAAAGTCAAATACCAAATCGTGGGCGAAGACGAGGCGGATTTGAAGCAGGGATTGGTGAATGTGTCTTCCCCTGTAGCGCGCGCGATGATTGGCAAGGAAGAAGGCGATACGGTGGTGGTGCAGGCGCCGAGTGGCGAGAAGCATTACGAGATCATCAAAGTGAGCTACTTATAGGCGTTTTTATGCCGGCGTATTGACTGCGCAGAGTGCTATTGAATTGATAGCTCATTGAAAAACCCGCAGCAGCGTCAAGCTCCTGCGGGTTTTTGCATTCTGCCCTGCATTTGCAGACTGTGAGTCACCTAAAATCATTGGATGAGCAGCACTTCCAATACCGAGAATTCCTCCTTCGTTCATCTGCGTCTGCATTCAGAATTTTCTGTGGTCGATGGCACGGTGCGGATTGATGAGGCGGCGAAAGCGGCGGCTAGTGCGGGGCAGGCTGCACTTGCGCTCACGGATTTGAGCAATTTGTTTGGCGCAGTGAAGTTTTATAAAGATGCGCGTGGCAAGGGTGTCAAACCGATCATTGGCGCGGAAGTGTTTCTCGATATGGGCACTTCTGAGGCGGGCAAAGAACCGCAGCTTTCTCGCGTTGTGCTGCTGGTACAAAACAAGCCGGGTTATTTGAATTTATGCGAACTGCTTGGCCGCGCATGGACGCAGCATGTCGTGCGTGCGCAAGCGGCAATTAAGTGGGCTTGGCTACAAGAATTGTCTGAAGGGCTGATCTTGCTCTCGGGTGCGCAAACCGGGCCGCTGGGCAGCGCTTTGCTGCAAGGCGATATGGGCAAGGCGCAGGAAGTGGCGATGCAGTTAGCGAGCAGCTTCCCGCATCGGTTGTATATCGAGGTACAGCGCGCAGGCCGCGCAGACGATGCGGCGCATGTGAGCGCAGCGGTGCAGCTCGCTGCGAAGGCGAAATTGCCGCTGGTGGCGACGCATCCGATTCAATTCATGCAGCCGGAGGATTACGAGGCGCATGAGGCGCGGATTTGTATTTCTGAAGGCGAGATCTTGGGCAATGCGCGGCGCGTGCGCAAGTTCACGCGCGAGCAGTATTTCAAATCGAGCTCTGAGATGAGCGAGCTGTTTGCTGATTTGCCCAGCGCGCTGGCGAATACGGCAGAGATTGCCAAGCGATGTAGCTTGACGCTGGAGCTGGGCAAATCCAAGCTGCCGCATTTCCCCACGCCGCTTGTGAATGGCCAGCAGCTCTCGCCAGAAGATTATTTCCGTCATGCCTCGCACGAAGGTTTGAAAGAGCGGATGCTGATGCTCTATCCCGATTCGGCCGAGCGCGAGAAGCAGATGCCTGAGTATTTGGCGCGTCTTGAATTTGAGATCGGCACGATTTTGAAGATGGGCTTCCCAGGCTACTTCCTCATCGTGGGCGATTTCATTCAGTGGGCGAAGAATAATGGCTGCCCAGTGGGGCCAGGGCGCGGCTCTGGCGCGGGTTCGCTTGTGGCTTATGCGCTCAAGATTACTGATCTTGATCCGCTGCAATACAAGCTGCTGTTTGAGCGCTTCTTGAACCCAGAGCGCGTGAGCATGCCTGACTTTGATATTGACTTTTGCCAAGCCAATCGTGATCGTGTGATTGATTATGTGAAGGCGAAATATGGCAAAGAGGCGGTGAGCCAGATCGTGACTTTTGGCACGATGGCGGCGCGGGCGGTGGTGCGCGATGTGGGCCGCGTGATGGATATGAGCTACACCTTTTGCGATGGCATCAGCAAGCTCATTCCGAACAAGCCGGGGCAACACATCACACTCGAAGGCGCGCTCAAAGCCGAGCCCGTATTCCAAGAGCGCTACGACCGAGAGGAAGAAGTGCGCACGCTGGTGGATATGGCGCAAAAGCTAGAGGGCATGACGCGCAACGTCGGCATGCACGCGGGTGGCGTACTCATTGCACCGGGCAAGCTCACTGACTTCACGCCGCTGTATCAACAGCCGGGCTCAGATTCTGCAGTGAGTCAATACGATAAAGATGATGTGGAAGCCGTGGGGCTTGTGAAGTTTGACTTTCTTGGCCTCGCCACGCTCACGATTTTGGAGCTGGCCAAAGATTTCATCGTGCAACGCCATCCGGGGCAAAAAGATTTTGCGTTTGAAAATATCCCGCTGAGCGACCCACACACCTACAAGCTCTTTGCCGATGGCAAAACGGAGGCGGTGTTCCAGTTTGAAAGCCGAGGCATGCAAGGCATGCTGCGCGATGCCAAGCCCACGCGCCTTGAAGATTTGATTGCGCTCAACGCCCTCTACCGCCCCGGCCCGATGGATCTGATTCCGAGCTTTGTGGCGCGTAAGCATGGGCGCGAGGAGATTGAGTATCCGCATCCGCTCGTGGCCG
>JAAUOI010000224.1 GCA_012036375.1 Allobrachymonas sp.
CGCAACGCGTCGGCCAAGGCAGCGCCAAAAAAGTCAATAGGGCTCCCAGCAAGGCAGCCCATATGCTCAGTTCGACATCATGTCATGATTCAAAGATTATGACGAGGGTGCGTCAGATGCGTTATTGAAATCATTTGCTGAGCCGGGGCGATTTCCGTTTTCTTCGGCGACGTTTCTTGGGGGCGTCTCCAGTCACTGTGTCGCCAGTATCGTTCTCAGTATTGTCGCCAAATGGTTCAGCTTGAGCGATTGAAACGCGATGCGTTTTCGCCTTCACCACTTTCGGCGCAGTCCTTTGCTCTTCTCTGGCCAGCTTCGCCAAATCTTCCCGCCCCGCTTGATCGGCTTCTGAAAACTCCAGCCACCAATCGGCGAGGCTCACAGGCACTTCGCCCGTCTCCGCCCGCAGGCGCAGAAAATCGTAGCCGGCTCTAAAGCGGATGTGTTCGACCAAGCTGAACACACTGCCGCTGGTGCGTTTGTCAAAGCGCGGTTGCATCATCCAGATTTCGCGCATGTCGGCGGCGAGTTTGCCTCGGCCGCTCACATCGCCGATGCGGGTGTTGAACACTTCATCAATCGCATCTTGCAGCGCCGGGAAGGGGTGCTCGCCGCGCGCTTTCTTTTTCGCCCAAAGCTCATTCACGTCGCGCCAGAGCACGCAAGCCAAGAGATAGCTTGGGCTCACGCCTTTGTCTGCGGCGATGCGTTTGTCGGTGTCTTGCAGCGCAGTTTTGATCATTGGCTCATCGGCGCGTTCGACGATCACATCAAGCAGCGGATAAATGCCCTTGGCCAAGCCCAGTTCGCGCAGCACGGCAATCGTGGCCAAGCCGTGGCCGGTTTGCAAGAGCTTGAGCATTTCATCGAACATGCGGCTTTGCGGCACGTCAGCCAGTAAATTGCGCATCTCGGTCAGAGGCTTGGCAGTTTTCGGCTCAATCTTGAAGCCACTGGCTGCAAGCTTTGCTGCAAAGCGCACCGCGCGAATAATGCGCACAGGATCTTCGCGGTAACGCTCGGCCGGCTCGCCGATCATCTTGATGCGCTTTTTGCGAATATCGTCAATGCCTTTGTGATAATCCACCACGATCTGCGTTTCGGGGTCGTAATACATCGCATTGATCGTGAAATCGCGCCGCGCCGCATCTTCATGCTGCGTGCCCCAGACGTTATCGCGCAAGACTCTTCCGCTCGCATCCACCGCGTGCTGCATGCCCGCAAGCGCGGCCTTCGAGGTCTTCTCGTTGCCGCTGACCTGCTCTGCATCCGCGCTTTCTAAAAATGCGCGGAAGGTGGTCACTTCAATCACCTCATGCTCGCGCCCGCGGCCATACACCACATGCACGATACGAAAGCGCCGCCCGATGATGAAGGCGCGTTTGAAGAGGCGCTTGACTTCTTCAGGCGCAGCATTGGTCGCTACATCAAAATCTTTAGGCCGCAAACCGAGCAGCAAATCGCGCACCGCGCCGCCCACGATGAAGGCTTCAAAGCCCGCATCTTTGAGTGTCGTAACAACCTCCCAAGCTTTGGCATCGACCAGCTCGCGGTTGATCTGGTGCTCGGCTTGCGTGATGTCCACACGTTTACCGAATTTGGCTTGAGGAGACGTGACGACGCGGGGCGACATCAGTTTTTTGATAAATGTTTTGATCATTGGAACAAGTCCAGTATTTTCCAGCCGCGTTCAGCAGCCAATGCCCGCAAACGCGGATCAGGATTCGTCGCCACAGGCTCGTTCACTTTTTCAAGCAAGGGCAAATCGTTCATGCTGTCAGAGTAAAACGTGCTGTGGCTCACATCCGCCCAGCTCTTGCCGCGCTCTGCGAGCCACTGCGTGACGCGCTCAATCTTGCCCGTTTGATAGCTCGGCGTGCCCCGCGAACGCCCGGTGTACCAGCCTTGCGCGTTTTTCTCCAGCTGCACGGCAATCAAATGCTCAATGCCAAAACGCAGCGCAATCGGCGCAGTCACGAATTCATTGGTGGCCGTCACCAAGATGATTTCATCGCCCGCGTTGCGGTGCTTCTCCAGTAACTCCAAAGCAGGTTTTTTGATGTTCTTTTCAATGATTGCCGCCATATAATCTGCGCGGAGTGCTATTGATTCAGTAGCGCCCCGCTCCCGAATCGCCTCTGTGGCAAACATCAAATATTCCACCGGATTGAGCTTGCCTATTTTGTAATTTTCATAAAACGCATCATTGCATGCCTTGAACGCAGCCGCATCGCGCCAGCCGCGCTCCACCGTGTATTCCCCCCAAGCGTGGTCGCTGTCAATCGGCAGCAGGGTGTGGTCTAAATCGAAGAGGGCGAGTTTCATGGGGATCAATTTTATACAACACAACGAACTTTGTTGTATGACTTTGGTGAGGCAATCAAAGCCAATTACAAACTTTCCAACATGCTTTTCACCAGCGGAATCGTGATCGCGCGTTTGGTGGCGAGCGAATAGCCGTCGAGCTGCTGCAAGAGCTGCATGAGGGAGTTGAGATCGCGGGAGAAGCGGGCGAGGATGAAATCCATCACGTCGTCGCCTAAGAAAATACCGCGCGCGTCGGCCTCGCGGCGGAGTACGGCGCGGCGCTCGGCCTCAGTGAGCACTTGCAGCGCAAAACACATTGGCCCCCAGCCGAAGGCGCGTGCGCAGATCGTCGCGAAGCTTCAAATCTGCGGGCGGCAAGCTGCCTGCGGCGAGCACCCAGCGTTGCTCGGTTTGCGCATTGATGAAATAGTTAAACGCCGCTTGCTGCTGAACGGCGGAATACGCTTGCACATCATCCATCATCACAGCCACCCAGCGTGGATTGAATTCTGGCGGCTCATGCATGCTGGGATCGAGCCAGCCCACCTCGCCGCCTTGCGCTCTTAAAGCTTCGCTCACGGCTTTGAGCAAATACGATTTGCCGCTGGCGCTCTCGCCCCAAAGATAGGTGGGCACGGGAGAACGCAATTGCCCTGATTGCGCGCCATCGCCAACCCAAAGCCGCAGATGATCGAGCGCCGCAGCATTGGGCCCTGCTAAAAAAGCATCGAGGTTGGGCGCAGGCGTGATAGCAATATCGAGGGCGATTTGTTGCATGCGCTATTTCGCCTTGTACAAATCAGAAGCCAAATATTGCAATCGAATCCTGCGAATCGCCACCAGCAATACAGCGCTCGCTGGCAGCGCAATCAATACGCCGACAAAACCAAAGAGTTGCCCAAACGCCAGCAGCGCAAAAATCACGGCCAACGGATGCAAGCCAATGCGTTCGCCCACGAGGCGCGGCGTGAGATACAGGCTTTCAATCAGTTGCCCCGCGCCATAGACTACAGCCACCATGATCACGGCTTTGAAAGAGGCAAACTCCAAGAGCCCAGCGAGCAGAGCCAAAACCAAGCCCACGCCAAAGCCTACATAGGGCACAAAAATCGCCAGCCCAGTGAACACGCCAATTGGCAGTGCGAGATCAAGGCCAAACAGCGCCAATCCCACACTGAAATACACCGCCAAAATCAACATTACTAACATCTGCCCACGCAGATATTGACCGAGCACCTCATCGGCCTCGCGCATGAAGCTGTCATACGCGCTGCGCAAGCGATGGGGCACGAGTTCAACGGCGCGTTTGACGAAATTTTCCCAATCCATCAGCAGGTAAAACAGTGCTACAGGGATCAAAATGGCATTGCCAATCAAGGTCAGCGCCAAGCTGCCGCCCACTTTGAGCGAGGCCAAGAGCGCTGCAAATCCATCTTCGATATTCGCATTGAGATATTTCAGAACAAAGCCTTTGATGCTCGCCACATCCAGCTGCAAATCCACACCGAAGCTTTTCAAAATAGGCGCTGCCCAGGCATTGATACGCTCGGCAAGAGCCGGCAATTGCTCACGAAGCAACGGGATCTCTTTCGCCAGAATCGGCACGATCAAGAGCGCTACTGCCAGCACACTCACAATGAACAGCAACTCCACCACAATCACTGCCAGCATGCGCGGCAGCTTGCCGCCAAACCATGCGCGATCCAGCTTATTGACCAGTGGCGTGAGCGCATAGGCGAGCACGGAAGCCACGACAAATGGTGTGAGCACCGGCCCGAGCAGCCAAACGAGCAAGACAACGGCAGCAGCAATCGCACCCCAAGCAGCAGCGGTTTTTTGTGTTTTGGTGAACTGCATACAGGCGGATGGGTTGAAAACTTACAATAGACGCAATTCTACGAGCTTAAAGCTGATTTTTGCCTCGTTTTTATACCCTTTTCGCCACCTAGCCGGCGTATTTATTGCGCGAGCAGCTATCAAATCATGAGCAATTCAACTTCCCCTCTTTCCTACAAGGCCGCCGGCGTGGACATTGACGCAGGTGACGCACTCGTCGAGCGCATCAAGCCGCTGGCCAAGCGCACGATGCGCGAAGGCGTTTTGGGCGGCATTGGCGGCTTTGGCGCACTGTTTGAAATTCCGAAGCGTTACAAAGAGCCTGTGCTCGTGAGCGGCACGGATGGCGTGGGCACCAAGCTGAAATTGGCCTTCGAATGGAACATGCACGACACCGTGGGCATTGATTTGGTGGCCATGAGCGTAAACGATGTGCTCGTGCAAGGCGCAGAGCCTTTGTTTTTCCTCGATTACTTCGCCTGCGGCAAGCTCGATGTGGACACCGCAGCAGCCGTGATCGGCGGCATTGCCAAGGGCTGCGAGCTTTCTGGGTGTGCACTCATTGGCGGAGAGACGGCCGAGATGCCCGGCATGTATCCCGCTGGCGAATACGATTTGGCGGGCTTTTGCGTGGGCGCAGCAGAAAAATCCAAGCTCTTGCCACGGCCTGATGTGAAAGCCGGCGATGTGATTCTAGGTTTGGTTTCCAGTGGCGTTCATAGCAATGGCTTTTCATTGGTTCGCAAATGCGTGGAGCGAGCAGGCGACGCGATGCCTGCCACGCTGGACGCATGCCCTACAAAGAAGCGCTGATGAGGCCGACGCGCTTGTATGTGAAAACGTGCTCTCTGCTTTGTCGCAACATTCGATCAAAGCATTGGCACACATCACAGGCGGTGGCCTGATCGAAAACATCCCCCGCGTGTTGCCGGAAGGCGTGGCCGCGCAGCTCAAAAAAGGCAGCTGGCCACAAACCGAGCTCTTCGCATGGCTGCAAAAAACTGCTGGCATTGACGATTACGAGATGAACCGGACGTTTAACAACGGCATCGGCATGATCGTGGTGGTGGATGCGTTGGATGCCGTGGCAGTGTCTGCTACGTTGTCGGGTTTAGGCGAGCAAGTGCATGTGATCGGCCAGATGGTGGCGCGGTCGGGTGATGCGGTGGTTTTTGCCTGATTTGAGGCGTTTTAGGGCTCTTGCCCAAGGTAAATTGCGCTTCAATCGCTATTGAATTGATAGTCAATACACTCGGAAGATTGGCTTCTTGGATGCAGCGGCTGCGTGGTGAAGGGGTCACGCCCTGCTCATACTATCCCGCAAAGAGTTACGCGACACCTGTCGCGTGGAGACGATGTGAAAC
>JAAUOI010000012.1 GCA_012036375.1 Allobrachymonas sp.
GGTCGTGAATTGGCGGCACCCAATTTGAAGGCATTTCGTTCAGATCAAATCAATGGTGCTTACCTCGCCACACGGCATTTGCTCGATCTGGGGCATCGGCAGATAGGTTATCTTGGCGGGCCCAGCGACCAACGCGATGCAGTTGACCGCCAAGAGGGTTACTTGCGCGCCATGCGCGAGGCAGGCATCATGCCCAAGCTTGAGTGGATGCAAAACGGTGGTTTTGTGGAAGACAAAGGCCAAGCCGCGATGGAAAAGCTGCTCGACATCGAGCCGCGCGTAACAGCCGTTTTCGCTGCCAATGATCAAAGTGCGTATGGGGCGCGAATGGCTTTGTATCGGCGCGGCTTGCATGTTCCCAACGACATTTCACTCGTGGGGTTTGATGATCTGCCCGCATCGGCTAACTGCACCCCACCATTGACCACGGTTCATCAACCCATTTTCGAGAGTGGCTTGTATGCCGCGCAATCGCTTTTGCAAATGATGGGTGTTGAAGTGGCTGCGAACTTGCTTGCTCCTCCACCACAACCGATGCGCTTGGTGGTCAGGGAAACAACCAAACAGCACGGCTGAGATTGCGCGCTGCCACATACTGCGGGTTATGCGGGAAAACCCCTGCAACAAAATTACACATTCGGCTATTTCCACTTATTTTCTGTAGTCTAATCTTGTTTGAAAACGTTGTCATTTGAATTAAATGATTCGTCACGCAGCCAGCGTGTCACCCATTGAGCCCTCGTAAAAGATTGCAAATCTCTACGACAGGGCGAGGTAAAACAGGAGTTAGCTATGAGTCAGACAAAAGATTGGTGCTTCGTGCTTTGCAAGCTGGTGGTTTGCGTTGCAGTGGTGGCGCTTGTTGCTTGTAGCACTTCTTCGCCGGCAACAGGCTCTGATGCTTCTACTGAGGGCGCAGGCTCATTAAAAAGCTTGCCGCGCGTGGCAACGGGCGATGCGCCGGGGGCTTCGCCGAAGGCGCTGGCCATGAACAAGCGGCTTGGGCGTGGCATCAATTTGGGCAATGTGTATGAAGCGCCGATCAACGGCGCTTGGGGTCTAAGTTTTCAAAAAACGCCTGAGTTGACCAAGGTTGCCAAAAATCTAGGGTTTGCGCATGTACGCATGCCTGTGCGCTGGAGCAACCATGCGATGGTGCGTCCTCCCTTTACGATCAATCCGGCCTTTATGGCACAAGTGAAAAGCTCGGTGGATGGCTTCATCGCGCAAGGTCAGATCGTGGTGCTGAATGTGCATCACTATCGTCAACTGGATGGCGATACCTTGGATAACGGTGAGGCGGCTGTACCCAGCGAGCTGGTTGATGTGAGATTTGTGATGCTGTGGCAGCAGATTGCACAAGCATTCAAAGATTATTCCAACGATCAACTGGTGTTTGAGTTGTACAACGAGCCGCATGGCCGCATGCAGACGGGTCAAACCCCTTCTGGTAACAGCGACGCTTGGAACAATTTGATGGCTCATGCTATGGCACAGGTGCGTGCTACGAATCCCGAGCGAATCGTGATCGTTGGCCCTACGCACTGGAACAATGCCTATTGGCTGGATCAACTGCGCTTACCCAACGATCCGCACATGATTGTGACGGTGCATCAATATGAGCCTTTCAACTTCACTCATCAAGGCTCGGAGTGGGTGAGTCCGCGTAAGCCCACGGGACAGACCTGCTGTAGCGACAGTCAAAAGCGGCAAATCATCGGTATTTTGAATAAAGCACAAACGTGGTCGCAAAAACACAAATACCCGATTTATGTAGGCGAGTTTGGTGCTTATGCGCACAACAACCACAGCGAAGAAGTCACCACACAGCGCGTGAATTTCAATGCTTTCATGCGCGAAGAAATGGAGCGCAGGGACATGAGCTGGGCGTATTGGGAGCTGGCCTCGGGTTTTGGGATTTATGACCTCGCAGCAGGCAAAACGCGTGAACCGCTTTGGCGATCTTTGATTCCGGCGCAATAGCGCGGTCAGGGGCAACAGGTATTACGGCTTGAATTGCTTAATTTGAAACGGCTAACAATTTTGTGTATCTGAAGTGATGCTGCTGATAGTGTCACTTCGCGGTTTACACATTACTTGCATCTTAATGATCATGATCAACTTTTTAATTTCTCCTTCTCGGTTGGCTACTAGGCTTAAGCCCTTGCTTTTGTTGGTGGCATTCGCATTGAGTGCGTGCGGCGGTGGCGGTGGCGGCGCGCCATCAACTGCGCCGCCTGTAGTGCCCCCGTCCGTTTCTGCAAATTCTGAAGCTGCCGCCTTGCCGTTTGGCAATCCGCCCGGTGCATCGCCAGCTGCGATCAGTATGGCATCCAAGCTGGCGCCTGGCGTGAACTTGGGCAATATCCTCGAAGCGCCAACCGATGGTGCTTGGGCCATCCCGTACAACACGATCAACTCGCTCTCTCCCATTGCTTGGAATATGGGATTCAAATCTGTGCGCTTGCCAGTGCGTTGGAGCAACCATGCGGGCTTGGTAGAGCCCTACACGATTGATGCAGCATTCATGACGCGCGTCAAAAACACCGTCAAACTGTTAAACGATCAAGGCTTCATCGTTGTGATGGATATGCATCATTACCGTGACTTGGATGGTGATGCGCTTGATCCTGGCGAGACGGCTGCGCCATCTGCCAACCACAGCACGAGAATGGTTCTGATGTGGAAGCAAATCGCGCAAGAGTTCAAAGATTTTGCCAACGACAAGCTGGTGTTCGAGGTATACAACGAGCCGCATGGACGCTTGCAGATTGGACAAGGCTCAACCAATGACCCTTGGAATGCGCTGCTGGCGCGTGCGATGGGGCAGATTCGTGCGACGAATCCTGACCGCATCGTGGTTGTGGGGCCGACTGGATACAACAATGCCTACAATTTGCAGCATCTTCTGCTGCCCAACGATGCCAACATGATCGTCACCGTTCATCAGTACGAGCCCTTTGGCTTTACGCATCAGGGCGCGACGTGGATTACACCCGTTCGTCCAACAGGGCAAACCTGCTGCTCTGTTGCGCAACAAAATCAAATCACCACGATTTTGAACGTTGCCAATGCATGGGCCACTCAAAAGAAATACCCGATTTACGTGGGCGAATTTGGCGCTTATTCCAACAACGACTACAGCGCCACGATGACAACACAGCGCGTGAACTTCAACAATTACATGCGCAGCGAAATGACCCGTTTGAATTTCTCATGGTCTTACTGGGAGATGGCGGCAGGGTTTGGTGTGTACGACCTGACTCAGCAATCCGAAAGAACGACCTTGCTCAGATCTTTGATTCCCTAAAAGATCAGACCAAAGAAATTCGCTCGGGAAAACCTTGATATCGAATCTACTAATTTACTCAAGTATTTCGAGCTGTTTTAATTATGATAACGTTTTCAAGAATTCAAACCATGTCTGATTCTCACTTTAGTTATTTTTCACGAGGCTCAACTAGCCTGTTGAAAGCTATTGGTTCATTAGTAGAGCCTAAAAAATGGGTTATAGCGGGGCTTGGTGCATGCGCTGTTACTTTATCTTTTGCACAAACTTTGCAAACGTTGCCAAAAGCTGATCCCTCGCGCTGCAATTACTCGATTGCGGCTAGTGAAAGAGCATTTGCCTGCAATGCATTGTTGAATAAGTCAATCAACATTGGCAATGTATTTGACACGCCCCGAGAGGGCATTCAGGGCAATGCCTTTCAAGACGAGTATTTGCAAGCCGCTAAAAAAGCTGGCTTTACAGCGATACGTTTGCCGATTCGTTGGGATGCTCGTGCTCCACTGACTGCGCCTTATGCGATTCAAGAGCGCTTTATGCAACGCATAGATCATGTGGTGCAGTTGGCATTGAAAGAGGATATAGCCCTCATTATTGATATGCATCACTTTGTGGGCATGACATTAGAGCCTGATACGGAAGTCCCTAGATTCTTGGCCGTTTGGAAACAGGTGGCGGAGCGATACAAAGATGCTCCAGCCAAGGTGATGTTTGAGCTCCTGAACGAACCTCACGGTAAATTAACACCAGAAAAATGGCAGGCCGCGTTTGATGCGGTGCTACCCGTGGTTCGCGCCAGCAATCCTCATCGAACCTTGATTGTGGGCGGCGGCGAGTGGAATAGTGCGCGAGGGTTAACGATGCACAAATTCCCTGAGTCTGATCCCAACATCATCGGGACATTTCACTACTACGACCCTATGAATGTGACGCATCAGGGTGCAGAGTGGGTCACAGGCTCAACTGCGTGGTTAGGAACCAAATGGGCTGGCACAGCAGAAGAGCGAGTGGGTATTGAAAATACATTTGATCGCATGGTTAATTGGGGCAATGAAAACAAGCGCCCTGTGTTTCTGGGTGAGTTTGGCGTTTACAACAAGGCCGAGCATTCCAGCCGATTGGCATGGACACGCGCAGTGCGAGAAGCAGCCGAGGCGCGCAATATTTCTTGGGCTTATTGGGAGCTGATTTCGAGTTTTGGAATTTTGGAGCCGCGCTCTATGCAGTGGCGACAAGACTTGCTTGAAACATTGATTCCACCCAAGCGCTGATTCTTTATTAAATCATTCTTTGCAATCGACATTCTACAAAACACATGAATATGGATCTCTCTGCTTTACCTAAAAACTTCACTTGGGGTGCTGCTACAAGCGCCTATCAAATCGAAGGTGCAACACAAACGGATGGCCGTGGCGTGTCAATTTGGGATACGTTTGCCATGCAACCTGGCAAAACTATTCGCGGGGAATCTGGTGCGGTCGCTTGTGATCATTACAACCGATACGAGCAAGATCTCGACATGATGAAGTCGATGGGTTTGCAGGCCTATCGTTTCTCTGTGGCGTGGCCTCGAATTCAGCCTTCTGGGCGCGGCGCAGCGAATGAAAAAGGCTTGGGCTTTTACGACAAGCTTGTTGATGGTTTGTTAGAGCGAGGCATTGATCCGCATCTGACGCTCTACCATTGGGATTTACCGCAAAGTTTGCAAGATCTGGGCGGGTGGCTCAATCGCGATACCGCGTTTGCGTTCGCAGACTATGCAGAAATAGTAGCACGCCGTCTAGGTGATCGTGTCAAGACGATTGCAACTCACAATGAGCCTTGGTGTACGGCCTATTTAGGATTTGGTAACGGTCAATTTGCCCCTGGATTAAAAGACCCAGCTCTAGTGCCGCAAGTCGCGCATCATTTGTTGCTCTCCCACGGTTTGGCGATGAGCAAAATGCGAGCCGTCAATTCGCAAGCTCAACTCGGTATCGTGCTCAATCAATGCTCGGTTTATACATCGTCGGATACACCAGAGAATCGTGCCGAAGCTGCATTGCAATGGGCCAACTTTGTGCAGCTGTATATGCATCCCTTGTTCAAGCAGGCTTATCCGGAAGTCAAAGGTTTTGTGCCTCCCAGCAACATCGAAGCTGGTGACATGGCGCTCATTGGGCAGAAGATGGATTTCTTGGGCGTTAACTACTACACCCGAATTTGGTGCTCCAAAGAAGGTGTGCCTGAGCCCGCGCCTTATGGCCGCACGGATATGGATTGGATCATTTGCCCAGAGGGATTAACGAAGTTACTTGTCGATATTCACAAAGAGTATTCGCCTTTGCCTCCTATCTACATCACAGAAAACGGCGTGGCTTATCCAGACAAAGCCGCTGGAAATGATGTTGCTGATCCCAAGCGGATTGAGTTTATGAAACTCCATTTTGAAGCGGTGGCTAAAGCGGCTACTCAAGGTGTCGATGTCCGTGGCTTCTTTTATTGGAGCTTGATGGATAACTATGAGTGGAATTCTGGCTATGACAAGCGATTCGGAATCGTGCATGTGGATTACGCCACGCAACAGCGTCGACTGAAAGACAGCGCGAAATGGTACCGCGACTTCATCGCAGATCAAAGTCAGTCGGCTGTGCAGACAGAAACCGCCGATGAGGCAATCATCGCTTGAGTATTTCAATCGAAAAAATCCTAATTGAGTACCGTATGAAAGCAACAACATCTCGCGCATTGGACTTGGTCACACGCCGTCAAGCCGTGTTGACTTTGGGCGCGGGTGTGTGCTTGCCAGTAGGCGCGCAGGCACAAGCGACTGTTGCCACTGCAGCTACTGAAGTGCCAGCTTTAGCAAAGGCTTTTGTTCCATATTTTCCAGTAGGTGCTGCCGTCACTCCGGGGCAAGTAACGGTATTCGCCGCCGACTTTATCAAGAAGCATTTCAATATTCTCGTTGCAGAAAATGTGATGAAGCCGGGCTTGTTGGCTAAGCGAGCCGAAGGCCGCTATGATTTTTCTCAGGCTGACGACATTGTTAATTTTGGTATTGCTAACGGCATGAAGGTGCGAGGCCATACCCTGTGTTGGCATCAGCAGATGCCCAGTTGGTTCTTTACAGAGGGCGGAAAAGATGTCAGCAGAGAAGTTTTGCTAGGTCGAATGGAAAAGTACATCACAGATGTCGTAACCCATTTCAAAGGCCGAGTCTACGCTTGGGATGTCGTCAATGAAGCCTTCGTCTTTGGCGAGCCTAACGAAAAGATAGATCAAAACAATATGCGGATGAGCGCATTTCGCAGGATTATTGGCCCTGATTATCTCGAGTTTGCATTCAAGTTTGCAGCAAAAGCAGATCCCGGCGCACTCTTGTTTTATAACGATTATGAAACGCAAAACAATGGCAAGCTTGATGCCATTTTGACGATGGTTAAAGAGTTCAAACGCAAAGGCATCAAGATCGACGGAATCGGCCATCAAGCGCATTGCACGGTGGCTCATCCATCCATCGAATCCTTAGAGTTTGCAATTGATGAAATTGCAAAGCTCGGCATCACTCAAGAAATCACTGAGTTAGATATTGCTTTGAATAGCAACATCATGGATTCACTTGTTTCTGAAGCCACCCCAGATTTATTGGCCAAACAGGCAGTACGTTATGCGCAATTTTTTGACCTGTTTATTCGTAAGAAAAAAGAAATAACTGCGGTGTCATGTGGGGCATCAACGATAGCGCATCTTGGATGCGTTACTGGCCGAGGCAGCGATTCGAAGCTCCGCTGATGTTCGATGACCAATCACTTCCCAAACCAGCCTTTTGGCAGGTTATTGATGTGGCCAAGCGCCATAGCAATACCAAATCTTGATTTTTAAAGGAGAACGAGATGACATCTCAATTCAAAGCCGCGAGCGCATTTGTTAGCGCTGTATTCATGCTTGCTTTTCAAACAGCTTGCGCAAACACATCGCCAAGCGCAGCCCCTGCGCCTGCGGTAGTCGCTCAGGCGAGTCCTGCGCCCGCACCAACTGCACCTGCCACAGCCCCAACGCCTGCCGTGGCTGCGGCAACTGGTGATATTTTCACCATCGTGGCCTATGCGCCAGGACAGAAGCTAAGTACGACCAAACAAGAGCCACTCAAGGTCGAGTATTCTGAAAAAAAGGGTGACGTAACCGTTCAATCAGTTGAAGTCAATAACGGAGCGGCCACCATCAAAGGCCAACTCGGTACAGTTCGCGGCTCCGGTTACGCAGGTCTGGGAATGATCTTCAACCACGGACTAGAACCTGCTGCGCAAAACCTCTCAGCATACAAAACTGTCAAGATTACCGCTGCATCGCCCACTGTGAACACGCTTCGCGTTCGTTTGTCTGGCAGCGATCAGAAGGTACTGAATATGGGTTGCTATCCCGTATTTTTCTCCAAGGTGTCACGGCTGCTTTAAAAGAATTCACGATTCCACTGGCGCGGTTTGAGCCAGAACAATGGTGCGGTGAAAATGGTCGTCGGCTCGCGGCAACCATCACCAATGTGTCGGGCATGGAGGTTGTGGATATTGCACAAACCAACAAGCCAACCGAAATCAGCGTGAGCAAGATTGAGTTGTTGAAGTAATTCAGCATCTTGCTACACCCATTGTTAAATTTGAGTTGTGCATCGCATAGCTGGGCTAATTGCAGTTGAGTCGTCCTATGCAGTATTTGTCTTTACTTCAAGTGCCTAGACAAGGCTTGGTGTTTGTATTGCTGGCCATAACACATACGATGTGCATGGCGCAACTACCAGTAGATCCTGAGGCGATTGAGCGAGCCAGACGGCTTGCGGAATCGCCTTATCGCTGGATCATATTGGCAGATCAAATCAAATCAAAGCGTGCAGGCAACATTGCAGATGCACCTACAAATCCTGTGGGCGCTAACCCAAATTTACCCGCTTCGCGAACGTCAAATTCCCGATCCAGTGCGCGTGTGTCAGCTCCTGTGCAAACTACAGCCAGGCCAACGGGAACACAAATACCTTCCGCCGTATCAACAAACACCGCCACCTCTCCTTTAGAGTCAGTCAGTCCTGCTCAAGCTGCACCAACGGCTGGGGCTGCAGTTCCGATCGCTAATACAGTGTCTGTCAACAATAATTCAGCCGCAGAAAATGTCATTTTCGAGTTATTTGATGCTGCGGAGGCAAAAGCGCTGTCCGATGGCTCTATTGCCGATCTACAGGGTGGATTTTTTCTACCTACAGTTTTCACTTATAGCGAGAAAAGACCTAATCCGGTCAGAGCAAAATTCGCCTACAGCGAGGCTGATAAGTTGGTGCGATTTAGTTATGACGTACCTGAGGCTGTTGGCTATTTTGGTGGCGCAGGTGTGGTTCGCTTACACAGGGGATGATGGCAAGGATCTTTCGTCTCTGATCAAGGGTGATCGTGCATCAGGTGTGATAGTCCTGCGTTTAGGTGCGATTGTAGAGACGCGCGTCAAAATTTCCATCATTGGGCCTAAAGAGCGCAGCGATGCGACCTATCCATTCTTTATTTTGCCACTGAAGCCCGGACTTCATACCTATGGTCTTGAGTTAGCAGATTTCAAACAGCCACCATGGGCAAAGATGCCCCCACGATTGAACAAGCGCTTCAAAAAGTCGTCGGTGTATCAGTCGAATATGCCCGTGGAAACGCAAACGGGATGGTTGAAAAAAGTGAAATTCGCGTAGGCGATATACGTTTCTCAACTTTGAATCCATAAGTTTGAGCTTGAGTCTTTTAATTATTTCAGGTTTTATAGAAGGAGACATTATGAAAGTCTTGAAAATTGCCAAATGGCTAACTATGGGAGCGATCGCAACTATTGTTGCGGCGTGTGGTGGTGGATCAGGATCAAGTGATACCTTGCCGCCGCGAAGTCAACTCAATATCGCAGGGATCGACGTGTCCTCTTACTCTTATTCCCAAGGGGTGGGTACGACTACTGTGAAGATTTCCGTAGCAAACGGTCTTGAAATTCTTGAATCTATCATTCCTGCGTTCTCAGCAGGCCCTAACACGAATACCTTTGCAGGTTTCGGCGCAATACTTGAATTGCCGAGTGATCTCATCAGTGGTTTCCCAACCGCGCAAGCCATCGAGATCAACTTGGCTGCTGAGGCAACACCTTCGGCAGGAGCAACCCGCACAATCAAGATTCAATTGAAGGGAGCTGCTAGTACTCAAAACAACGGCTGCCTGCCTACAGCAGAAGTTCAGGTGCCAACCAACCTAACGCAGTTTGTCTTGCCTTTAACGGTCACTCAGTTTCCATTACCTAGTTTCTGTGCTACCGCTAACCCCGCCAACACCAATCCTCCTCTAGCTGGAGTTGTAGTTGATATTGTGGCCATTCAAGTTGAAGACGGCAACATTGCAGCAACTGCGGTGGCATCTAAGATCTCTATCGGTAAATTAGCCTTCGCAGCCGCTCCTGTGGTCGTCGTGCCTCCGCCAGTCGATACAACGCCAGGAGTTTTAGTCGCAAGCTTCTCGACTGCGGCTGGTACGGCTGCCACGGTTCAAGGTGGAGCCATATTAGGTGGATATAGATATGCTGGAAACGAAGCGAATTTGTCTGTACCTACTAAAACGATTGAGGGTGGTAATTTGCTTCAGTGGTCATCCTTTCTTTCTGGTGACGAAGGTGGTTTCTCTGGTTCGGCTTCGCAGTTTGTGCCTTCAGTAACCAATTGGTCAACTGTATCGCAAGTGAGCCTGCAAGTCAGCACGGATCGTCCAAGCTACCAATTCCGTGTCGTGCTCAAAGGTGGAGTAGCAACTGGTGGCTGTGAATATCAGCAAGATATGCCAGCAGGAAGCGTTTCAACTACCTTGCAGACTGTTAGCTTGGCAATTAGTGCATTCCAACGAAATCAGTTTGGATGTGCTCCCGTTTCTCCTGCGACGACACCTCCTACCTTGGAGCAGGTGCTTGCAGAGGTTGCTGAAATTACAGTGCTTGACACGAGCTGGCAATTTGGCGGCATAGGTGGTACGGGTGCTCGCACTTCGCAAAACCGTGTCGGTGATGTACGCATTTCCGAATAAAGATTCGTGAAACTTGAGGCAGTTCAGTTTGCGTGCCTCGAGTTTCCGAATCCCCAAGAATTGGATTCATTAAAAGCTAAATTTCTGGAATAAATATGAAAACCTTAAATATCCTGAGTAAAAGCGCTATGCTGGCTTGTGTATTAAGTGCACCTGCCTATGCGCAATTACAACTCACTGGTGACGCCTGCACCTTGACTTTGAGTGGTCAACTCAAAGCCGAATATTGGAGCAAAACGGGTGGTGTATTGCCAGACACAAATAAAGACACCCAAGAGTTCTTTGGTTTTGCAGACATACAACTTGATAACAAATGCAAGCTCACATCAAATACAGAATTGGAGATGCGTTTGCGTCAACGTCCTTTGAAAGGCAGCAACTTCGAGATTCAAGGTGATGATTTAGGCTCGCGTGAGGCTTGGATTGGTGTATCCAATGGTGGATTTGGAAAAATTCGCGTCGGTCGATTCCTCAATAAAATGAATACGGTACTGGATTACCCATATGGCGCACCTAACTTGAATGCTCAGGCGGCTGACTACGGTGCCACGCCATCTGCCCCCACGCGCTATGGCTCTCTGCGCTATATTGCCCCTACATTCTTTGGCGTGGATCTTGAAACGACGGTGGGTAGTTCATCCGCGAGTCGCGACATTGAGCTTTATGCGCAGTACAAAATTGCTGGCTTCATGATTGACGGTATCCACGCACGCAGCAAAATGAATGCTGCTTACCAGCGTGCAGGTGGTGCAGGATACAGCTTTGACAATTCACGCAACTTAACTAATACGGCAACTTTTCTAGGTGCTCGCTATGAGTTTGGAAATTCAGCCAAACTGATGGCAGGCTTTAAGAATAATGTGTTCTCTTATCCTGTAGCGCCTAGCGGTGTGTACAACGCAACAGGTTCATTCCGCCAAGAAACTGCAATTAATGAAGTGGTTTTTTCTGGTGAATATCCTATCGCGCCAAAGTGGACTGCCTCAGCTGGTTTGGTTCGTTACTTGGATACTAAGACACGTGGAGTAAGCGCTGATGATGGTGCAACATTGCTTGGAGCAATTATCAGCTATGCCATATTGCCCAATATGAGCGTCAATCTGCAATTGCGGCAAACCAGACTGGATCGTGTGGGCGCTATACCCGGGTCGGGTAGTGGCGTAAACAACATTATTCCAAGTACGACGAAAGAAAGCCTAGGCTTAGAAAACCGTGAATGGGTCTTTGATCAAGGCGCAGGCTTCAAAAGCAAAAAAGTGAACTACGTCGGCATTGCGTTTCAGTACACCTTCTGAGACTAATTTAATTCTAGTTCAAGGTGTTTTTTGGGCGACTCAAGCTCTAGCAAGAGTCGCCCGCAATGTGCATCTACGTCAAATTTTTATCTCTTATTCATAGCGTTATTCATGTTACCCAGTGGCGATCAGCATGTGCTCAAGCAAGGCAACAAAGGAGCACTACTTCGGCAGATATGTGCTGCGAATGGATACTCGCGAGCTGACTTGGTGCAGCGCGTCAATTTGACCAAGTCAACCGTTAGTTTGCTAGTTCGCGAGCTGATCGATGAAGGCTGGGTGGTTGAGCAAGAGACTGGTCTGACAGATGCATTAGGCAGACGTCCTACCCCTTTGGCTTTGAATAAAGACAAATGGGTCCTGTTGGGGCTAGAGTTAGCTGTAGAGCAAATTTGTTTTGTGGCCACAGACTTAAACGGCGAGATTTTGCTCAGTAAGTTTGAGAAATACACCAATCAGGATAACTGCGCATTAAGTATTGAGCAAGCTGGTGCGTTTGCTATTCAATGTGCTTTGGATTTGCTACAAGTTGGGAAGGAAGTACTTGGAATTGCAATTGCACTTCATGGTACGGTCAACGAACAGACAGGCATGCTCAATCGATGTGCGCAAATGGGTTGGCATGAGGTGAATGCGCAATTGTTGGTGCGTCAAGCATTAGCAAACACACTGTTTGCCAACATCCCTGTCTTTGTGCGCAACGAAGCAGATTGTTGTGCATTGGCTGAATATGAGTTCGTTGATCAACTAGCCACACAATCATTGGCCTATATCAGTGTTGGATATGGTATCTCATCTGGCGCAATCGTCAATCATGAGTTGCTCACTGGCTATGGAGGCTTTGGCGGGGATATTGGGCATACCACCATCGATCTCAATGGACAGGAGTGTTCATGTGGAAAGAAAGGCTGCGCTGAAACTTTGATCGGCATCCGTTATTGGAATCAACATTCACAGAGGCAAATCAATGACCACGAAGGTGATATTCATTTGCGCCAGAGCTTAATAGAGCAAATCGCTCAAGGTCATGAGCCAGTGCGTCATGCCATCAAAATTGCTGCAACTAGTTTAGGCGCGCTTTTGCAAAATGTTTGGACATCCTTGGCATCTCAACGTATTGTGATCGGCGGGGTTGCACTGGCGTTAGCGCCTGAGATATTGGATATTGCGCGTACCGAATTTTATAAATATGCATCACGTGCTTCGTTGCCGGCACCAGAAGTGATTGGCAGTCGTTATGGCGAACTCAGTGCTGCGGTAGGCTCTTGTGCTCTTGTACGACACAGATTAGTTAATTCCGGTTTGCATTTCTTTAAAAATCATAGCCCTCAAAGTACGATCAGCCATGGTCTTGACTATCCAATTTACGCCACTGCTTAAACAGAGCTTTTCATGGCAATTGATTCAAATTTTTTAGGCCTCGATTTAGGTACTAGCGAACTCAAAGCTGTCATCATCAACGGCGTGGGTGAGGTGCTATTCCAAGCAAGTGCATCCGTTGCGAGCCACTATCCTTTTCCACTGGCATCAGAGCAAAGTCCGCACGATTGGTGGATAGCTTGCCAAACAGTTTGTCAAGAGTTACGCAAACTATCATCGGATGCGATGGATGCTATTGCTGCCGTAGGTCTGTCTGGGCATATGCATGGCGCTACTCTTGTTGATGAACAAGGGCAGGTGCTTCGACCTTGCATGATGTGGAATGATGGACGCAGCACAAAGCAGTGCATTGAACTTCAAGCTGCTATGCCAGAAATGACGACGATCACGGGAAACCTTGCCATGCCAGGTTTTACGGCGCCCAAGCTCATGTGGGTGCGAGAGAATGAGCCAGAGATTTTGCGCGTATTGCAAAAGTCTTGCTGCCCAAAGACTATCTTCGCTATGTACTGTGTGGAAACTTTGTTTCTGAAATGTCCGATGCGGCGGGTACTTTATGGCTTGATGTGCGATCGCGCCAATGGTCTGATGTCATGCTTCGTACAACTGGACTTGACAAGTCTCGCATGCCAGATTTGGTAGAAGGCAATGAGGTCAGCGGCTATTTGAATCAATCAGCAGCAACAGCATTGGGACTACGCATGGGAATTCCTGTTGCGGGCGGGGCAGGCGACAACGCTGCAAGCGCTGTTGGCTTGGGTGCGACTCAGCCCGGTGATGCATTTGTGTCTCTCGGAACAAGTGGAGTGGTGTTCAGTGTCACGGCACAGCATCAATCCAATACCGCAGATGCTGTTCATGCTTTCTGTCATGCATTGCCTGATCGTTGGCATCATATGGCGGTGATGCTTTCGGCGGCGAGTTGTATGCGTTGGCTCAATTCCGTCACTGGTCACGCGGGTGAGAATCTGATGTCCAATGAAGCAGCAGAGTTGAGCGATTTGCAGCAGCATTGCGCACCCATTTTTCTGCCGTATCTCAGTGGTGAACGTACGCCGCACAACAGCACAGAAGCTGCTGGGTGTTTCATTGGCTTACGCGCCATCCACAGTCGAAGTGATCTAACTTACGCTGTGATGGAGGGTGTGGCATTCGGCTTACTAGACGGCCTCTATGCGATGAAGCAAGCAGGTAGCTCACCCAAAGAAATTCAACTGGTTGGGGGCGGTGCGCGCAGTCATTTTTGGGCGCAGCTGATAGCTGATGCCTTGAACCTGCCTGTAAACGTTAGCCAGAATGCGATGATTGGTGCCGCTCTAGGTGCGGCTCGTTTGGCACTTCTGTGTACTGAGCCAAAAGATAACTCATTGGAGGCAATCCGCAAGGTTTGCAGTAAACCTGCAAGGCATGTCAATTGGAAGCCGAACAAACAACGGCATCAAGCGCTGATGCGCAGGTATGAACTGTTCAAGCAAGCCTACCTCGCAAATCGGGCATTGTTTGGTGCATTGAGCCAACACATCGCCTCATATCAATAAGTTTGACCAAAGATCAATCAATATTAATTTTTTAGAAATATCATGAATACGTTTTTTCAAATATCGACAAGATTCAATACGAGGGTGCGCAATCTCAAAACGCTCTTGCTTATAATGGTACGACGAAAAACGCATCGTGCTTGGCAAAACGATGAAAGAGCAGTTAAGGATGGCAGTATGCTACTGGCATAACTTCTGCTGGAATGGCTTTGATCCATTCAGCCATAGTGGGACATTACAGCGCCCTTGGTTCGATATTGCAGATCCGATGCAGGCTGCAAAAGCCAAGGCGGATGCTGCATTTGAATTCATGTCCAAGTTGGGATTGCCCTATTACTGCTTTCATGATCGTGACGTAGCACCAGAAGGCCTCACTCCAAAAGACAGTGCCAACAATTTGAAAGCGATGGTGGATGTTTTGGGGCAAAAGCAGGCAGACACTGGCATTGAATTGCTCTGGGGTACAGCCAATGCATTCAGCCACCGCCGCTTTATGTCGGGTGCGTCCACAAATCCAAATCCTGAGATTTTCTCTCTCGCTGCACTCCAAGTGCGAGAGGCGATGAATGCCACCAAAGCGCTAGGCGGCTACAACTATGTGCTGTGGGGTGGTCGCGAGGGCTATGAAACTTTGCTCAATACTGATTTGAGAAAAGAAAATGCACAATACGGGCGATTCTTGAATATGGTCGTGGAGCATAAATACAAAATAGGACTGCCTGGGCATATCTTGATTGAGCCCAAGCCGCGCGAGCCATCTAAGCATCAATATGATTTTGATGTGGCAACCGTCTATGGTTTCTTAGTTCAGTGGGGTCTGGAAAAAGAAGTCAAGGTCAACATTGAGGCTAATCATGCAACTCTTGCCGGTCATAGCTTTGAGCATGAAATTGCAACTGCCAACTCTCTTGGTTTATTTGGCTCAATCGATATGAACCGTGGCGATATGCAGTGCGGCTGGGATACAGATCAGTTTCCTAACAATATTCCTGAAACTGCGGTGGCGATGTATTACATCTTGCAGGGCGGAGGCTACAGCTTTGGCGGCACGAATTTTGATGCCAAAGCACGTCGTCAATCGTTAGATGCAGAGGATATGTTCCACGCGCATATTGGCGGCATTGATGTATGCGCCCGTGGATTGTTGATTGCAGAGCAGCTCATCAAGGAGGACAAGTGGGGGGATTTTGTGGAGCAACGCTATGCAGGTTGGAAAAATCCATACTATCAAGAGGTGTTGGCTGGCAAGCATTCCTTAGATTCTGTTGCCGAACGCACACTTGCGGCCAATCAAGACGTCATGCCCAGTTCAGGTCGCCAAGAGTATTTGGAAAACCTGATCAACCAAGCTTGCTAATGGTGCGTTGCATGAGCATGATTCAAAATCCTGTACTGCCCGGCTTCCATGCTGACCCATCGATTTGTCGTGTAGGCGATGACTATTACATTGCCACCTCGACATTTGAATGGTGGCCTGCTGTTCGCATACATCACTCGAAAGATCTGGTGAATTGGACACATTGTGCGTATGCTGTCACGCGTCCCAGTCAATTGAACCTGCTGGGGCATCCAGACTCATCTGGTGTGTGGGCGCCCTGTCTGAGCTATGCCCAGGGTCAATTTTGGTTGATTTATACCGATGCACGCAGTGTGTGCGGTGCCTACAAAGACGCGCACAACTATTTGATCACTGCTCCGTCCATTGAAGGGCCTTGGAGTGAGCCCATTTATATGAACAGCTCGGGCTTTGATCCCAGCTTGTTTCATGACGACGATGGTCGTACTTGGTTTGTTAATCAAGAATGGTTGCATCAACCGGGAGCGAATAACTTCAATGGCATCTTGCTACAAGAATACGATCACTCAAAAAAGTGTTTGATCGGCAGTATCAAGAATATTTTTATGGGAACTCACTTGGGCGTCGTAGAAGGCGCTCATTTGTATCGCCGTAATGGTTGGTATTACCTGCTCACTGCGGAAGGTGGCACTTTTTATGAGCATGCGGTGACAATTGCTCGATCACGGTCAATCGACGGACCTTATGAGGTGATGCCTGGCAATCCAATGCTGACAGCACAATTCAAGTCTGAAAATGGATTGCAGCGCACGGGCCATGCTAGCTGGGTGCAAACGGGTGCTGATGAGTGGTACATGGCGCATCTATGCGGCCGTCCTTTGGAGTGGAACGGACCTCACGCAGGGCAGGGTGATCACACCAAAGGCTATCAAAATCTACACTGCATCTTGGGTAGAGAAACAGGCTTGCAGAAATTCGATTGGACGGCGGATGGATGGCCACGTTTGATCAGTGGAGATAACGCACCTGCTTCTCAAGTGCCTGCACCTGCCGGCATCAATGCCACACGCAAAGAACCCGAGACGGTTCGTGACGATTTTGATCAACCTGTCTTGCAGCCACATCTCAATTCATTGCGTGTTCCAATGACTTCGGATTGGATCAGTTTGCAGGAACGGCCCAGTCATTTGCGTCTGAAGGGGCGTGAATCTTTGATGAGCACCTTCGAGCAAAGCTTGGTAGCTCGGCGGATTCAGGATTTCAAATGTGAAGTTCAAACCGCCGTGGATTTTGCACCTCGAAATTTTCAGACGATGGCTGGCTTGGTCGCTTACTACAACACATCCAATCATGCCTACTTGCATGTGACCGCCGATGTGGCAACGGGCAAACGAGTCCTGCGTCTCACGGTCAACGACTGTGCGGCACTCAAGGAGCCAGTTGAGGCAGCCCTCTTGCCTGATGGCTTGGTTCAATTGCGTGTCGTGTTTAGCCACGACACGTTTCAATTCTCTTATTCAGTATCCGGTGCTGATACATGGAAAGACTTTGGTCCAGCTCTTTCCAGTGCCATGCTCAGTGACGAGTATGCCACGCGCTCGCGTGATGGCTATTTTTATAGTTTTGGTTTTACGGGAGGCTTTGTGGGCATCGCCTGTCAAGACTTATCGGGTCAAAAGCTGCATGCAGATTTTGATTACTTTCATTACTCACCGCTCAAGTAAAAACTGAGCATATTTTTCATTCGCAATTTTTTGGAGTTCAACATGATGCAACGCAGAAATCTCTTGGTGACAACAGCCGCAATCGCTACAGCGATGTCCGCCCCCTTGGCGATGGCGCAGCAAAAAACGCTGCTTGTCGCCTCTTTCCCCAGCTTCGATGAAGCTGTGAAAACTGCGATACCTTTATACAAAAAAGTACGCCCTGATGTCACGGTCAAGCTTTTGAGCTTGTCTTTCGGTGATCATCACAATGCACTGATTTCCTCTCTTGCAACAGGCACTAACCTTCCTGATGTGGCCGCTATTGAGTTTGGACACTTGGGTCGTCTTATCGAGTCTGGCGCATTGGAAGATTTGTCCAAGCCTCCTTACAGCGCGTTGAAGCATAAAGCTAAGCTTGTGCCTTTTACTGTATCTCAAGCGACACGTAACGATGGAGTGTTTGCAGCGATGCCAGCGGACATTGGTCCAGGCACGATGTTTTATCGCAAAGACCTCTTGGACAAAGCCGGTGTGACTGAGGCACAGTTGACGCAGTCTTGGGAGTCATTTGTCGAAGCGGGCAAAACGATCAAGTCCAAGACAGGCATCTTTCTCTTGCCCAATGCAGGCTCAATCTTCAGCGTCTACATTCGTTCTAATATCAAGAGCGGCGATGGTATCTACTTCGACTCTAAAGATAAGCCGATTTTGACTTCTCCACGCTTTTTGAAAGCCATGGAGTTGGCCAAGGCTGTGCGCACTGCTGGCTTGGATCAAAAAATTGGTGCTTGGTCTAACGAATGGAACGAGGGTTTCAAGCGTGGCAGCTTTGCTGTTGAAATGAGTGGTGCTTGGTTGGCAGGTCATCTTAACGACTACATTGCGCCTGAGACCAAAGGCTTGTGGCGTGCCTCTAATTTACCCGGCGGCGCATTTGCCTCTTGGGGTGGTTCTTTCTATGGAATTCCAAAAAAGCTCTCGGATGACCGTAAAAAAATGGCTTGGGATTTCATCGAGTTCATGACGACCAACAAAGAAATGCAACTGGCTGCATTCCGCGATCTGAATGCCTTCCCATCGCTGCTGGAGGCTATGAAAGACCCGTTCGTTGACCAGCCCGTCGCATTCTTGGGAAATCAGAAGGCGCGTCAAATGTGGCGTACAGTGGCAGAGAAAATTCCTTCTGTGGATGTGAATAAGCTTGATTCGGTTGCAGAAGAGATTTTGGCCGCCGAGCTTGATAAGGTTCTGGAGACGAACAAAGACATCAAAGCTGCGTTAGAAGATGCACAGAAGCTCACCGAGCGCCGCATTCGCCGTTGATAGATAACTGTTGATGTGGCTAAGGCATTGCCCTAATGCCACAGATCGACAATAGCTAGCCACACCACTTCAGCCGAAGTGGCGTGGTCAATACTGCTAGATGAATAATCTGGTTGGGATGATTTTTTTGAGTGAAAGCTCGTGTGATGAACACTACCACCGCGACACCAACTGTTGCTGCGACAAGTAAGCGCAAAAAGCAATGGAAAGCCAAGGATTGGATGCCTTATCTTTTCATCAGTCCATTTTTTATTCTTTATCTGACCTTTGGGTTTTTCCCGCTTATTTTCTCGGCGTATGTCTCATTTTTTCGGTGGGAGGGCGTTGGTGGTTTAAGTGCCATGACCTATCAGGGTTGGGGTAATTATTTGTGGGCGCTGAACTTAGAAGATCTCCAGTGGCCGGAGTTTTTTAGCTCGGGATTTTGGGAAGACATGTACACCCGTGATTTTTGGCGCTCTTTGTACAACACATTATGGATTGGTGTTGTTTCTGGTGTACCACAGCATTTGGTGGCCATACCCCTTGCCTTCTTTATCCACTCGCGCTTCCAGCGTTTGCGCAATCCCATATTAGCGCTTTACTTTTTGCCCTTCATTACCAATACCGTTGCGATTGCGATGGTTTTCCAATCACTATTCTCACGTGATTACGGCATTATCAATGCGATCTTGACCACTTTAGGCAACTGGAGTGTTGCTGGATTTGAGCCGCTAAGTTGGTTGTTCCCGCAAGAAAATGTGGAATGGGGTCGGCCGGAGAAAACTCGATGGATCGTCTCGTTCTTAATCTGGTGGCGCTATGTGGGTTGGAATACAGTTTTGTATTTAGCAGCCATTCAAACAATTCCTAAAGATCTTTATGAGGCTGCCCGCGTAGATGGCGCCAGCACCTGGCAACAATTCCGCTACATCACCATCCCATTATTGCGACCCATGATGTTCTTTGCAGTGACCTTGACCATCATTGGTAGTTTGCAATTGTTCGAAGAGCCCTATATCTACACGGGTGCTTCTGGGGGGATTGGGCAAGTAGCCGAAACATCTGCAATGTATATGCTGAAAATTGGCATGAACGATGGCGATTTTGGAACTGCATCAGCCATTGCTTGGTTGCTGTTCGTCTTTATTGCTGGCTTGACCTATCTCAACAATAAATTTATGAAACCAAAGGATTGATGCGATGTCTAATTCCAATCGCGCAAAGAATAAAAAAGAATGGTGGGAATTGCCTGTGGCCATCGTGGGTTATTCCGCGATCTTCATTGGCGCTTTCATCATGTTGCTGCCTTTTTGGTACATGATGGTCTATGCCACACACACCAATACCGATATTTTGTCAGTGCCGCCGCCGATTTGGTTTGGCGAGCATTTGATGGCAAACGTCAATGATTTGATCAGCAGAAAACCCTTGTTTTGGCGATCACTTGGGCTTTCATTGTGGATTGCTGCCGCGACCACGGCGCTGAATTTGTTTTTTTGCTCTTTGGCAGGTTACGCATTTTCAATGTATGAATTCCGCCATAAAGAAAAATTCTTCGGTGCTGTATTGGCCACCATGCTATTGCCCGGTTTTGTGGGGATGATCCCCACGATTTTGCTGATGTCGGCACTGGATTGGATGAATACAACCCGCGCTTTGATTGTGCCCGGTGCTTGCGGTGCCTTGGGTATTTTTATGATGCGTCAATACATCACGCAAGCTATTCCGCGCGAACTGGTTGAAGCTGCTCGCATGGATGGTTGCAGTGAATTCGGTATCTATTTGCGTATCGTTCTTCCACTTTTAGGGCCAGCATTAGGCACCTTAGGTTTGATCACCTTTATCGGGTCTTACAACAACTTCGCGGGTGCATTGTTGGTATTGCGCCAGGAAGAATGGCTCACACTGCCCTTGGTGCTTCGTTCCTTGCAAGGCACAACCAGTGTGACTGCGGGGGCGATCAGCGCGGGTGCCGCCATTACCGTGCTGCCTTTGTTGATCATTTTCATTATTTATTCTCGTCGCTTGATTGAAGGCCTCACAGCAGGTGCTGTCAAAGGGTAACGGTAGTTCGTAAAACTTGTATTGAAAGAAAAATTATGTCTAGTTTGTCTCTGACCAACATAGCGAAGCAGTATCCCGGTGCTAATTCTTACACCATTGAGAATCTGAATTTGCAAATTCATGATGGTGAATTCATGGTGTTTGTGGGGCCTTCTGGCTGCGGCAAAACCACGTTGTTGCGCATGATCTCGGGTCTTGAAGATATTACCGATGGCGAGATCGCGTTCGGTGATTCAGTGGTCAATGATTTGTCTCCTGCGCAACGCGGCTCTGCGATGGTGTTCCAAAGCTACGCGCTTTATCCGCACATGACCGTGGCTGAAAACATGGGCTTCGCTTTGAAAATGGCGGGTGCGAGTAAAGCCGAGCAACAAGCAGCCGTGAAGCAAGCGGCTGAGACGCTACAGATCACGCAACTGCTCGACCGCAAGCCCAAGGCATTGTCTGGCGGGCAACGTCAGCGTGTGGCCATTGGCCGCGCGATTGTGCGCAAGCCCAAGGTGTTCCTGTTTGATGAGCCGCTATCCAATTTGGATGCCAATCTGCGCGTTCAAATGCGGGTGGAGCTTTCTCGCTTGCATCAGGAGTTGGGCACCACCATGATCTACGTGACTCATGATCAGGTCGAGGCCATGACTTTGGGGCAGCGCATTGCTGTGTTCAATCATGGAAAAATTGAACAAGTCGGCACGCCTCTTGATCTTTACCATCGCCCCGCTAACTTGTTTGTTGCTGAGTTCATGGGTTCACCCAAAATGAATCTGCTGCCTGCCAAAACACCTGCGGATGCTCAAGCGAAGATGATTCAAATTCTCGATGCTGGAAGCTTGGCCTTGCCCGCTGGTGTGGATGCAACCAAGGTTCGCACGGTTGGCATTCGGCCTGAAGCGATCTCTATCGTTGAAAAAGATCAGGGTTTGAGCTGCCAAATTAACTTGATCGAGCAATTGGGCGACTCCACCATCGTGTATGGCCAATTGACAGGATCTGACAAAGACATCTCGGTGCGCTTGGTTGGCTCAAGCAGCCATCTTGCGCTCGGTCAAACGATTGATTTGGGCTGCCAACCGAAGGATATGCTCCTGTTTGATGCAGAAGGCCGCGCGATTGCGGTTTGATGTTGCGCTTGAGGCTGCTTTGCGGCCTCAAGCTCGAAGCCAGTTTTTCAAAGCCGCCAAAGTCTCCTCTGGCGCCTCGGTCATCATCTGATGCCCGCCTGAGACGTGCACCACTTTGGCACCGGGTGCTTTGTCGATCAAAGCTTGAGCGGCTTTGGGTGTGGTCATTTGATCTAAGCTGCCTACT
>JAAUOI010000225.1 GCA_012036375.1 Allobrachymonas sp.
GCAGGCTTGTTAGGCGCTGATACAGCTCGAAGAGGAAAGCCACGCGCTCGGCATCGGTTTTGTAGCTTTTTTTACCGCCAGAGAGCTCGTAGGCTTTGTCTACTGCTGCATCGAGCTTTTGATGCGCTTTGAGCAAGGCGGGCGGCATGGCCAGCGGGTCATATAAGTCTGCCAACGAGCTTTCGGGGAACTGGGCGCGGGCATCGAGCACGGCTTTCGCTCCTGATTCAATAGCACTCCGCGCAGATTTTATGCCGGCTGGAGGCTCTTTTTCATCTGAAATGAGCAGTTCGACGGGCCAGGGGAAGTTGTTGTAGACGATGGTATTCGAGTAGCTGTAATCGCTTTTCAAACGCCCGCAAGTCGTGCGCATCCACGTCATGTGCATCGTTGAAGTCAACACGCCGAAATGAAACAAGCTGGCATCGGCCATGGTGAAAAGCTTGTCGCCAGCGATCACATCGGCGCTTAAAAAATCCATCGGAATGAAGCTGCGTCGCTCCGAGGAGACTTTTGGAATTGCCAAAAAGCTTTGCTTGGGTTGCCGTGGTTCGCCGAAAGACGTGGGGAAATCCGCCATTTGCTGCGTTTTTTCTCGTTTACTGCTTTCACGAAAAAGCTTGACCGCTGCGACACGCTTATTGACCTGAGCAAGCGAGCGAAGCTCTTTGGGCGAAATGCCATCGAGCCACAGACACCAGCGGTCTATGCTGTTGATGAACTCATTGCCCATCACAAAACGCTTGATCCAAGGTTCAGCCAGCGGTTCGTAGGCAATCAACTCGTCGCGCTCCTCAGAAGTGAGGAGCAAATTACCGTCGTCAGTGGCATCGCTTCCGCGAGAAATCGACGGCACGCCGCAGATGGGCTTACTGCGCTTTTGCAAAAAGACATTGGGCGCATCGACGAGATAGGGATTGATATTGCCAACTGTCAGTGCGATGGGCTCGCCTGCGATGTCTGCATATTCGTAAATCGTCTTTACCCCCCCCCATTCATAACCAAAGCCTATAACGACGCAATGCACGGCGGCTTTGCCCGAGGCTTCGTTGCTCCATTTGAAGGTGCGGTGGGCAAAACCAATCTCGATGCCTTGCGCCAAGAGCCAACTCCACAACACGCCAACTTGCTCGCCTTGAGTGATGCTGTTGGTGGAAACGAAGGCTGCTCGCAATGAATTTGATAGCACTCCGCGCAGATTATTCGCCGGCTGGAGGCCGTTTTCGCTTAAAAATTGTGCTGCTTTCATGTATCGTGCAGCTTTCACATACCAAGCCGTGACCAAGTCCAGCACGCCTGCGCCCTCAACGCCGTGCATGACTTGCGCCACATCCGCTTTTTGCTCTTTGCTTTGATAGCTGTAGCCCACAAACGGCGGATTCCCCAGCACATAGCTGCACCTTGCCGCCGGCAGCACGTCTTCCCAATCCACCTGCAAGGCATTGCCGTGGTGAATATGCGGCGTGCTTTTGAGGGGCAGGCGGTCGAAGTATTTGCCGAATTCGTCGCTCAGGGCGCGGTTGATCTGGTGATCGGTGAGCCAAAGCGCGACTTGGGCGATTTGCGCGGGGAATTCTTCAATCTCGATGCCGTAGAACTGATCCACATCCACCGTGGTGAACTGGTGCACGTCGAGCATTTGCTGGCCATCTGCATAGGCGGTGCGCAAAATCTCCGCTTCGAGCTTGCGCAGCTCGCGGTAAGTGATGACGAGGAAGTTGCCGCAGCCGCAGGCGGGGTCAAAAAAATGCAGCTGGCGCAGGCTTTTGTGGAACTCGAACAGGCGGTTGCGGTTGGCTTTGACCTTTTGGAATTGCGCCCAGAGATCGTCTAAAAACAGCGGTTTGATGAGTTTGAGGATGTTTTCCTCGCTCGTATAGTGCGCCCCAATGTCGCGGCGCTCTTTGTCGTTCATCACGTCTTGAAACATCGCGCCGAAGATGGCGGGGGAAATCGCGCTCCAATCCAGCGCGGCGGCTTCCAGCAAGGCTTCGCGGGCGGCTTCGTCGAGCGCGGGCGTGGCGATGCGCTCGGCAAATAGCTTGCCGTTGATATAACGAAACCCCGCGTAATTCTCTGCGTGGGCTTTTGCCGAATGCCCTCGGGTGTGTTGAGGATTTCAAACAGCTCGGTGAGCTGGCGGCCTACCTCTGCCGGGTCAGTGAGCTGGTCGAGCAGCTCTTTGAAGCGGCCTGCGGGCTGGAAGATGCCGGTATCGTCGGCAAACAGGCAAAACAAGATGCGCACGAGGAAGACGCGAAGATCATGCCCAGCATGCTCTGGCGTGCCATCATAACCATACCCATTTTTGCGCAGCGCATCGTGCAAATCGCGCAGGCGGCGCACAGCTTTGATGTTGACCGGGTCTTGTGGCGCAATGGTTTGCACCTGATAACCGGGAATGAAGCCAAACAGCTTGATGTGTTTGGACAAATCCGCCAGCTTGAAGCGATGCTCGGTGCTGGTTTCCAGGTCAAACAGACGAAATTGCTGGAAATCGCAGACCAGGATGAAGCGCGGTAAATCGCGCTCGGGCAGGTTGTCAAAATATTGCAAGGCTTGGCCAAAAGCACGATCCAGGTTTTGCCGGCGCTTTTCATCTCAATTAAGAGCTTGCCGCGCCAAAACACATCAATCCAGCCGTTGCTGAACTTGCCTTCGGCTTTGGCCAATTTGACCTGCTGCTCGTAACTAGCTACGCGCTTGGCATCGACCCCAAAGACGTTGAAGAAATCGCGCCAGAACTGCTGCGAGAGCGACTTTTCACTCTGCGCGTCGCGGTATTCGCGGCTGAAGGCGACGGCGCGGTCTCGGATTTCGCTCCAGCTTAACGGCATGATGTCTTGGTCATGAAAATAAGATCACTATATCACTATCAAATAAGTAGCAAACTATGCTTATTTAATGCCGGTCACTTGCCAAAATAGCAATTAAATCATTACCTCAGACTTGTCTTCCCTGAGCAGCCTCTGAGGCCTGGGGCTGGTCGCTTTGGCTGGCATCTGGCATTTGACTCAGTGCATGGGGTGCATGGCACATTTTGTCGCCATCCCACTGCTGACCGCACCAGCAGCGGCCTTCGTTGTCGATGATGCACATGCCGCTGCCGCAGCAGCGTGGATCGTCATTCATAAAGTACTCCTTGATGTCGATAAGGGTGGGTTAACGGAATATCTGGTCGCGCGATTTCGAGCGTTTTGAGCCAATTTGGCGGCGGCTCAAACAATCCACTCGCCATTAGCCAGCAGTTCGCTAAAAAAGGCTTGCAAAGTGGCGCTGCCCATGCCGTAGGGGTCGAAACTGGCCGAGCGGGAATATTTGAGGAAGATGTGACGGTTCGATTCGAGCGGGGCGAGCGATCCCATGGACCAGGTGGTGAAGCGGCGATGCGAGATTTCTGCAAAATCAAGCACGGCAGGCTCGCGGTGGCGTGGATCGGTCAAGATGCGGTGGTACAGGCGATTGACCTCAGCGCGGTCGCCTTCTAACTGCTGCAAAAAGATGCCGTTGGCCAAGCAGAGCGCCCCAGTCACGCCCACGCGGGCATTGTTACGCTGAGAAGCTTTCAAAATACTGGCTAAATCATCTAAGGTGAAGACGGAGGAGGTGCGGCTAGCATAGGTGAGTTGGATGAGCATGGAGATCTCGCGTTGAGATGAGGGTTTGGTTGAACTACAGAACGCATCATCGCAGCCTAGGCTTTTGCGTATCGGGTGTAGGGACAAGCGAAGCTGCAAAATGGGCTGACGGGAAATCAGCCAACACTATCAATACAATAGCACTCTGCGCATATTTTATGCCGGCTAAACCCTTAAAAAGGCTTTAAAAAGCCACTCCAATTTATTCTATTTCTACATCATTTCTAGACTAGGCGCGACGACGAAGACAGTGCTGTAGCACGGCTAGGAGTCGCAACGACGTATAGGAATGATTTAGAAATGGAATTACTCCTGTGCCAAGCGAATGATCTGCTGCATACACGATTCATCCGCAAGCACGGCGATATGCCCCAACCGCTGTGCTTCATGCAGGCGCACATTTCTGGCCTTGCTGGCTAAGGCTGCGCTGTGGCGAAAGGCGGTGATCTTGTCCGCGCGGTCGTGCAGGATCAGCGTGGGCACGGGATGCTTGGCATAGTTCTCAGCCAAACCCTCGGGCATGAATCGGCAAAGGTTTTGCCAGAAGATTTTTCAAGACCCGCTTGCAACAGGCCCCGTATCTCCTCAGACAGCAGATGCGCTTTCGCCCATTGGCCGGACAATTTGTGCGTATCGTAGAAAGGCGCAATCAGAGCGAGCTTGCGCGGCTTGATTTCGCCATGCGCCACTGCCCAAGAAGCCGCAGCGCCGCCCAGTGAGTGCCCCACGAGCAAGTCCAGCGGGCCCGCCGTTTGACTCACATGCCTGGCCATCGCCAAAAGGGTAGACAGCGCAATTGGCAAACCACTGTGTGCGCCTTCGCTGCGGCCATGCGCCAAGTGGTCAAACGCATGCACCTCATAGCCCGCGCTTCTCGCCATTTGAATCAGCAGCGCAAAATTCAGCGCATAGCCTTCCCAGCCGTGACAGAGCAAGATACGCCCGCGCTTCTGTGCGCCAGTGGCTTTCCAAAAGTAAGTGTGCACTCGCAAGCCATCATGCAGCATCTGGCCATGCACCGCGCTCTCCAACAGCTCATTCACTGAAGGCTGTTGACTTTGCCATTGCGCGGCATTCCAGCCAAAGAAGCGCTGAGAATCGGCTTGGAGGCGCGCCAAATCAGGCCATCGCCGCGCAGCCTCTGGCGGCGAGCAAAACAAATCCACCGCCAAATCCTGCGCTGCCTGCCTGCTCTGCTTCATCGCGGCATTCATTTGCTTGCGTACTTTGTAAACATGCGCGGCAAAGCGGATCACGTCGCCGCCGGTGGGGTGGAGCATTTCTAGCATGGGTGGGGTCTTTCAAGTCGTATAATTAGTCAATTAATGCACCAATTATAGTTCGTTAATTGACTAATTATGCCCATCCAGCTCAAAACTCCAGAAAACTGCCCCTGTTCGCGGCATTGGTGCATGGCTTGCCGTGGTGCGCACCTATCAAACCTGTTCTGAAACGCTGAGCTTGGGCATCAAACCGCTGGGCTTGAAGCTCGCGCAGCATGATGTGCTCATGCATTTGCTGCTGGGCCAAGCCTTGACGCAGCAGCAATTGGCCGAGCGCAGTTATGTGACCAAAAGCCATATGAGCGCTCTGCTGATTGAAATGCAAGCTCTGGGCTGGATTGATCGCATCGGCAGCGAAACCGACAAACGCAGCAAAGTCATCGCGCTCACCGAGCAAGGCATGGCGCTTGCGCAGCAGGCTTGGCAATTGCAAGAGCGGGTGATTCAAACCATGATGGCACCGCTGTCGGATGCCCAGATGGAAGATTTGCAGCGTTTTTCAGTGCGTGCGCACCAAGATTTATTGGCGTTTCAGCAAGTTTTATAGGCTGGCAGGTCAAGAAGGA
>JAAUOI010000226.1 GCA_012036375.1 Allobrachymonas sp.
ATCTCCGTCCTAAGTACAATGGGCTTTCCCTGATTTTCAGGTACTTAGGGCGCTTTCTTCGACCTTGAGGCTCTGAGCCTGCATCACGAAAAATACTGGACCCAATGCCGTTTTGACCCGAAAATCGCTTGAAAAACCTTGAGAATCAATAGGTATCCTGACATTGTGACCAGTATGGCCAAGAAAAAACGTAGCTCATCGCCCAAATCCTCCGCTGCCCCGTTCCAAAACGCTCGTTCGGGCGCTGGTTCGGATGTCTCGCCTCTGCCCAGAGGCCAGATGGTCACTGCGCCTGAAGCGGATGGCATCACGATCGCGCCGGTGCGCCCCAAGGTGGCTAAACCCTTGTTGTCTTTGCCGACAGAAATCGGCAAGGGCGATTGGACGGCCATTATTCTGAGTCTGATGATTTTCTTCACGCCCGCATTAGGCGTGCCGCACGAGATGATGCTGCAAGACACTCTGAAGTCCATCATCGTGGCCTTCATGAGCTTAGGCGCGGCGCTGGTGCTCTTTTGGCGAGAACGCAATCGGCGCGATGCACTACGCTGGCATTTCGTGATGTGGCTGCCGCTGATGCTGTGCGTCTATGCGCTGGGCTCCATGTTCTGGGCGCATACCTTTTTGTCGGGTGTGGAGGCGATTCGTTGGTTTATTTTTGCCGTGGTCGTTTGGCTGGTGATGAACAGCTACACCCGCGAGCGATTGCCTATGCTGGGCTGGGCGATTCATCTGGGGGCGCTGGCGGTGGCGCTGCTCGGGGCTTCGCAGTATTGGTTTGATGTGAAGCTCATCCCGCAAGGGCCTAATCCGGCGGCGACTTTTGTGAATCGTAATTTTGCAGCGGAATTTGTCAGTATGACGCTGGCATTTTCGGCGTGGCTGCTTTTTCGGGAACGCCGCACACCGGTCTTGTTATTTTTATCCACGACCACAGCCTTTCATTTGCTGTATTTGATGATGTGCGGAACGCGAGCGGGCATCATCGCGACTGGCTTTAGTTTGTTTTTTATTGCAGTTTTAGCCTGGAAGTTTCGTCACTTGCTTAATTTCCAGTATTGGACGAGTGCGCAGCGCATGACGGTATCCACCGCGACACTCGTCGTTATTTTGGGGCTGGGTTTCATTCCCTCTGGTAGCTCTTCTGTGGAGTTGAAAGGCTCTACCCCCATCGGGCGTGGAATTTTACGAACATCGCAGATCGGTCTGAATGACGGCACTTTAGGCATTCGCATGGTCATGTGGAAAGCCTCGTGGACGATGATCAAGGCGCGACCGCTCTCTGGCGTAGGTGCCGGCACTTGGGAGGCAGATATTCCGTTGTATCAGGCAGCTGGCTCGCAGCTAGAGACTGACTATTACGTTCACAACGAGATGATCCAAGTGGTGGCCGAATATGGCATTGTGGGCTGGCTGTTTTTGCTGGGGCTGACGGTGTATTGCTTGCGGGCGGCGTGGCTTACTTTCAGGGCGCGAACGGAATCACAGATGCAGGAAGGCTTGGTGCGAGCGGTGGCGCTGACTAGCTTGTTTGCCTTGATCGTGACCTGCAATATTGGATTCCCTTGGCGATTGGCTACAACTGGCGTGATGTTTGCGATCTGTTTGGGGCTACTGGCAGCCTGTGATGCACGGATGGGAGTACGCAAACTGCTGGGTGCGCAGCGTCTGCAATGGTCTCCAGCTGCATCGCAAATTGCTGTGGTAGTGACGTTGATGTGCTTGGCATTGGCGGCCTATATCTCCTACAAAGCCGCTGAAACAGAGAGAAAGATTGTTCAATCTGTGAAAATGGCTTTGTCGATTTCTGCCAGCGGCGACCCCAACAACCCGCGCTTTGACCGCATGAAGCGCGAGATGCTGCAACTGGCCAGGGAAGGGATCGAGATCAACCCGCATTACCGCAAGATCACGCCGATGCTGGGTGATGAGTTGGCCAAATGGGGCGACTGGAAAAATGCGATTTGGGTGTGGGAAAGCGTGCTGGGCTCGCGCCCGTATGTGGCGGCGATTGCCTCGAATGTGGCGCGTGGGCATTTGGCCTTGGGCAATTTGGACAAATCGATGGGGTTCTTGGAAAAAGCCAAGCGGGTGCAGTCTAAGGCGGTGAGTGTGCGTTCGCTGGAGGTGATTTTGCTCTCGCGCAGTGGCAAAGAAGCGCAGGCATTGGAGATCGCTCGCCAAGCGATGGCCGATAAAACGGTGGATGCTGATTTGATGAACTCGGCGTATATCTTGGGCGTGCGAGCCAGCGATTTTCCGTTTGCCATTGCTGCATTGACCCTACGCAATCAACTGATCCCGGCGCAGGCGGTCGATGGCTGGCTGAAAATTGGCGGTGTTTACGACAATTATTTGAAAGACGAAGCCAAAGCAGTGGAGGCGTATCGCAATGCCTATCAAGCCGCAAATAAAGTACCTGCCGTGTTGGCGCAGATTCCAGCGGCTTACCATGGGCGCATTGCGCTACCTTGATTTTTAGGCGATTTGTGATGCTAGCCGGCGTATTTACTGCGTAGAGTGCTATTGAATTCGTAGTGTTTGCGCACTGCGTATGAGTAGGCTATACGAAATAGCAGAATTAAATAGTATCTGACCCCATTTAATCAAAATTAAACAGTATCTGACCCCATTTAATTTTTAGGCCAGCTCAAGCTCTGTTGCCGCAAGGGCGCAGCGATGGGTGAATGACCACGATGCGCATGCGTGATTTCTGTGAGCATGAGTTGCGCCGGAGCATCAGCGTTATGTTCGAGCACCGCAACCCAACTCGTTCGGGTGCCGTAGCGCGGCGCATCGGGCGGGTGGCTCACGTAGGCGCTGGAGAGCGCAAGTTCGAGATCGCGCGGCACGCCCGTATGAGGTAAGACATCGTCGGCAGCCGGCTCGGCATGTTGTAAGGCTTCTATCAGCGCTTGGGTTAGCAGGTTGGCATCGGGTGCATGCAATGCAGACTGTAGCGCCAATTTCAAACGCAGCGTCTTAGGCCACGGCGTGTTCAGAGCTGCATTGGAGAGCCCATACACTTGTCCCAGAGGCATTGTATCGACTACTAATTCAATAGCATTCAACGCAGTATTCATGCCGGCTAAAGCCTCGTTTCGCTTAAAAAATAAGGGGTGACTAAGGTAGTCACATTGCTGCTGCGCCCAGTTACCGGCTATCAAATTAAAGCCATTAAATCGGCGTGCATCGTACCTTGAGCCCCAGGCCTTGGCGTCTAACGCGCTGTCCAGCCAATCAACTACCAAGCTGCCGCGACTCTTTGGCTCTGCGGGCGATGAAGCCGATGGATTGCGCACATTGGTCAGCATCGCAAAGCGCCCGCCAGGTGTGATGCCCATCCAAGTGCCGCCACCTTCGACATCGCGCCCGCCGAGAATGGCGGTGCCGCGCGGGCTGCGCCACCAATCCAATGGCAAAGTCGGGCGTGTAAGAGACTCATCGCGATTGCCCGCGATGACCAGCGGGAAACGCTCGCTTACGCCCAGTGCAATCGCAATCAGACACATAGCATCACTTAAATATCCTCAAGCAGCGTATACGGCAGCGTTTGCACTTGCAGTGCGGCACCGCTGGCCGAACCGATACGCAGATCAGCGCCCGCAGCTGAAATTTGCATCGAGACGATGGCCGTCCACAGACCTGCTGCATGACCCGATGCATGGCTTGTGACCTCAGTCCAAGGTTCAGGCGCAGCCTGCACCACGATGCCGCAGGGTTGATCGGGCTCATCCGCAATCAACACCTCTTGTCCGGCTTGCAGCGGCGCAGCACAGCGCACAATGTAAGCGCGGCGCTTCAAGCTGCCGCGAAACTGGCTGCGCGCCACCACCTCTTGGCCGGGGTAACAGCCTTTCTTGAAATTGACACCGCCTACCGACTCATAGTTGAGCATCTGCGGCACCAGCGCTTCAGACAATGGCGCGGTGATGCGGGCGATGCCGGTGGAGATTTCGAGTGCACTCCACACAGCGAGCATTGGCGTGAGCGATTGAGTTGGCGATTCGGTAAGCAACTGATTGGGCGCGGCATCATCTATCGCCGCAGCCACAGTGCTTTGCGAAGCTGCGGTAGCTTGCGCGTTTGGAGCTTTAGGCGCTATACGCAACGCGCGCGCCACGGCTTGGCCACCATGCCAGGCAGGCGCGAGTTGAATTACTTTTTCTAAAGGTTTTAGGCTAATAGCCGGCATAGAAACAGCGCTAAATGCTCCTAAATTCAGAGCAACTGCGGGCAAACCCACCACACCCGTGATCTCATACTGATCGCTCACATCGTTCAAACTGCATTTAGCTCGCAACACAAACATTTTCAAACGCTTGAGCGTATGAGCCAGCAAATCGGCGCTGAGGATGAGAAAGAAATCTTGCGGCGAGGTTTTGTACACCAGCATCGAGACCAGCACGCGCCCCTTGGCCGAACACCAAGCAGCCAGCCGCGCCTCTGACTCATTCATCAGCAACACATCTTGTGTGAGCTGCCCCTGCAAAAAGCTGCCAGCATCGGCACCGCTGGCGTGAATCAGCGCCAAGGAAGCGCCTGATTGAGTTTGCGTCGGGTGATTCAGTGGAACACTGAAATTCATGGGGTGTGAAACGGTTGCTTGCATGTGTGGATTATCCCGCGCCATTAAGATCGGGGTGTATGCCTAGTCGTCAATCCCTGCCCGTTCGTCCGTCCATCTCCAACCTGGCGTCTGGCCGCCCTCACATGCGTGGCTCACTCATGCACGGCCTGCACATCCACAGCTCACTCTTACGTGGCCGCATGATGCTCGTCACCCTGCTTGGACTGTTAATAGTCGCTAGCGTGGGCGTGGTTTGGGTCGTGTCGCAGGTGCGCCAGCCGATTCAACTGGAGTTAGCCGCTGGCGAAGATTCGGTGGATTTGAGCATTCCATCGGGCGCGGGCGCGGGCGCGATTGCGCAGTCAATCAGTCGCGCCACCCAAGGTCGCACGCCCGTGTGGCTGGTGCAACTGTGGTTGCGCACAAGCGGCCAAGCCAGTCAACTGAAGGCAGGCAGTTATGAAATCGTGCAAGGCGATTCGCTGGCCAGCTTGATCGAAAAAATCGCCGCTGGCAAACAAACCATGCGCAGCGTGACTTTGATTGAAGGCTGGAACTGGCGGCAAGTGCGTGCGGCCCTGGCCAAAGCGCCGCATTTGAAAAACGACAGCGCTGCGATGAGCGATACGCAAATCAGCGAACGACTGGGCTTGAACACGCCCGTCATTGCACCACTCGAAGGGCGCTTATTCCCAGACACCTATCGCTACGCCAAAGGCGCGAGTGACATCACGGTCTTGCGAGCCGCCGCTGCCGCGATGAACCGGCAACTCGCGGCAGCCTGGGATGCACGCCACCCCAACTTGCCGCTACAAAGCCCTGAAGATCTGCTCAAGCTGGCTAGCATTGTGGAAAAGAAACTGGCGCAGCGCAAGATCGCGGCCAAATAGCCGGGGTGTTCATCAAC
>JAAUOI010000227.1 GCA_012036375.1 Allobrachymonas sp.
CATATTTTGTTCTAAATTATCAGACATATCATTCACTTCATGGCAACGTTGCGGTTGACGGGTAAAAAGCTATAAAAGGGATCAGTTGGGGGAAGATGGCGCGGGCGAAGCGGCTGGTGTCGGCTCAGAATCGTCTGCTGCTCTATCGGCGTTCGCAGGCTCTGCTGTAGGCGCATTGTTGGCATCAGCGGGTGCATCCGAAGTTGCTCCAATCGCAGCTTCTGCCTTGGCTTCATCAGAATTTTCAACAGCCTGAGCATCGCCACCAAATAAACCATCGCCTTTTTGCGCAGCAAAATCTGTTGCGGGCACAGCATCTGCATCCTGCGCAGCAGCTTCTTGCTCCATGCCCGGCAATGGCATCTCAAGGCTGGCCAAGGCGCTGGCTTGCGCCTGCGGATCGTCAAACGCGGGCAGTTGATCGAGTGACTCCAGCCCTAAATCGTCAAGAAACTGGCGCGTCGTGGCAAACAGCGCCGGGCGACCCACCGTTTCGCGGTGACCAATCGTTTCCACCCAGCCACGGTCTTCAAGCTGCTTCAAAATCAAGCTATTGATCGTCACACCACGAATATCTTCCATATCGCCGCGTGTGCAGGGCTGGCGGTAGGCGATGATGGCCAGCGTCTCCAGTGTGGCGCGGGTGTATTTCGGCGGCTTTTCTGGGTTGAGCCGATCCAAATACACGCGCATTTCTGGCCGGCTTTGAAAGCGCCAGCCGCTGGCCACTTGAATCAGTTGCACGCCGCGCTGCGTCCAATCATGCTGCAAATCTTCCAGCAGGGTTTTGATCGTGTCGGAGCCCAGCTCGTCGTTAAAAAGCACGCGCATTTCAGCCACCTTGAGCGGTTGGCTGGCGCAAATCAAAGCGGTCTCTAAGACGCGCTTTGCATCAGTTGTGTTCATCTCAGGGGTGTTCCCAAAAGAAAATTATGTGTTCTGCACGAGCAGCTATCAGGCTGCAACAATTCTTAAAAACAAATTCAAGGAGGTTCGCGCGAGGCTCTCAACAATTGTTTTAAACGATTCGTTGGGCAACTCGCAAGGCACTAAGCCAATCAGCACGCTTCCCGCGCACTAGTTGTCACCATTGTAGCCTAAACCCAGTTCCTCACACCCCGCCAACATATCCGGCGGCAAACCGGCCTCAAACGCCATCTCTTGCCCCGTGATCGGGTGCACGAAGGCCAGGCGCTCGGCATGCAGAGCTTGGCGTGTGATGCCACCTGCTGGCCGGCCGCCATAAAGGCTATCGGCAATCAGCGGGTGATGCACATAAGCGGCGTGCACGCGGATTTGATGGGTGCGGCCCGTGTGCAAAATGCAGCGCAGCAGGCAAAAACCATCGGCAGAGAGATCTACAGAAGCAGTTTTAATGCCATTTTGAGCCTCTAGCCGGCGTATTTCCTGCGCCGAGTGCTCACTGTTTGATAGCAACTCAAAGTCCGTCATGGCTTCTTTGCCGGGATACTGCGCCAAATCCACCACCGCCATGCGCTGCCGATTGCGCGGATCGCGGCCAATCGGGTGGCTGACATGGCGTGGGCTCATGCCTTGCCAAGGGTAATGCGCCATCGCTAAATACTGCCGCCGCACCTCACGCGCCGCAATCATGCGAATCAGCGCATCCATCGCCTCGCGCGTGCGCGCCACCACCATCAGCCCACTGGTGTCTTTATCCAGCCGATGGACGATGCCGGCACGGGGCAGCAGGGTGTGGCATTCATGGTGCGCCAAGAGGCCGTTGAGCAGCGTGCCACTCCAATTGCCCGCTGCGGGATGCACCACCATGCCCGGCGCTTTGTTGATCACCATCAGGTATTCATCTTCGTGCACGATCACGAGCTTCTTGGCGAGCGCTGCGTCAGGGTGAAAGGCGGTATCTTGGGGCAGAGGGCGCTGGCGCACAGTCAGCACTTGACCCGCCCTGAGCTTGGCCGACGCTTTACTCGCCGCCACACCTTTCAACAGCACATCGCCGCTATCAATCAATTGCTGCAAGAAGCTGCGTGATGAATGCGGCAGCATGGCGGCCAACACATGATCCAAGCGCTGGCCATGGTGCTCGGCATCCACTTGCAGCTCGTGCGTGACAATGGCGTGCGCTGCGGCTGGCGAGTCGAGGGACTCGGGGGAATCTGAGGAAATGGACAGCTCATCGCCTTCGTCCAACTCAGGGGCATCAGGCACAACAGTGGCGTTGGGTAATTCGGAGTGCTCGCTCGATATAATCATTCGTCAGCTTTTACAGGATGTGTTTTCAATGAGCCTTCGATTATCCGCTCAGCGCGCAATCAACCTTGCCGTGCTCGCCACAGCTGCACTACTTGCTGCCTGTTCGAGCACGCCCTCCGCCGACAACACCGCCGGCTGGAGTCCGAATCGCATCTATTCGGAAGCCAAAGACGAGGCAAATTCTGGCGCTTATGACAAAGCCGTCGTTTTGTTTGAAAAGCTCGAAGGCCGCGCCGCCGGCACACCGCTGGCGCAACAAGCGCAAATTGAAAAAGCCTATTCGCATTACAAAGCCAACGAGCCCGCCCAAGCCTTGGCCACGCTTGATCGCTTCATGAAGCTGCACCCTGCCAGCCCCGGCATGGATTACGCGCTCTACCTGCAAGGCATCATCAATTTCAACGACAACCTCGGCCTCTTTGGCTTCATCGCCAAGCAAGATTTGTCTGAGCGCGATCAAAACGCCGCCAAAGAATCGTTCGCCTCATTCAAAGAACTCGTCACACGCTTTCCCGAATCGCGCTACACACCCGATGCACGAGACCGCATGCGCTATATCGTCAATTCGTTGGCGCAATACGAGGTGCATGTGGCACGGTATTACTATGGCCGCAAAGCCTATGTCGCAGCCATTAACCGCGCACAAACCGCCGTGACGGATTTCCAAGGCGTGCCGGCGCAAGAGGAAGCGCTGTATGTCCTGATGCTCAGTTATGACGCGTTGGGCATGCAGCAGTTGCGCGACGATGCCAAGCGCGTGCTGGAGAAAAACTATCCCTCTAGCGAATATATCTCGCGCGGCTTCAAAGCCAAAGAATCACGCTGGTGGCAGTTTTGGTAGTATTTTTATAAGCCGAATCGGGCTCTAGCCGGCATAGAATATGCGCGGATTGCTATGTATTCAATAGCATTTAGGCAATGTCTTGCCAACGCTTTTTGAGCTTCATTTGCTGCGCACGCGTGAGCGGCAATTCTTTCAACTGACCCGGCCACACATCCATCGCCTGCTGCCGCGTTTGCACGGCAATGCGCTGTAAACGCTGCGGCGTGATAGCACTGCGCAGCCCCGCTCTTTGCACAATATCTTGCGCTGCTTGCGTGAGCGACCAGAGGGTGGCTTTGTCCAGCGGCGAGCGGGGAGTAGAACGCGCGGCTTTGCCGGGCTGCCAGCGCAGCGCTGCACCCTGCCCGTTCAAATAGCAGGCATAGGCCACGATGTCATAGGCTGGTGAGAGCACAGGCTGCTGCGGCGCAATATAAAGTAACGAAAAAGTTTTTCAAATGCGCATCAAAGTTACCCAGCAGTTCATTCACCACCAAGCGGCGCACCAGCTCCTCCACATCCGCATCGCGCCCCAAGCCCGCGAGCACCGCCATGATCTGCAAATAACTGCCCTCGTATTTCTGCTGCGCAGGCATGGAAAGCACTTGGCAAAAATCTTCCATGTGCAAGCGGCCCGCTCGCGTGAAGCCTGCATGCTCGGAAGGCGCATCGCGGTCAAAGCGCTTGACGCTTAAAAAATAGGCGCCATTGCCGTGCGGCAAATCAATTTCGCCATCAATCTGCTGCATCGGCACCAGCTCGCAATCGGCCGTTTGCACACCCGCAGCGCGTGCCAGTTGCATCGAGGCAAACTCCACTTCAGGCAAGCCCGCATACGAGGGTGCAGGCAACTTGCCAATGAAATGCTGCCTGCCGCGCTTGGCCACAAAGGTATAGCGCCCCTTTGCATCCTTGCTGAGCTGCAACTTGGGCTGAATGCCGCTGAGTGACCACTGCGCCAGCAATCGGGGCGCGGCACGACGCTCACCTCCAGCGCATCTTGATCCTGCGTGACCAGCCGTTGCATGAGCTGACGATCTGGCGCATTGATTGCACGCACGCGCACTGCGCCGGGCAAATCTTGTGCGCAGGCCGCGAGAATGGCAAATTCATCATCGCGATGCGTGCCAGCCAGCGCGGCCATACGATCCCGCAGTGCGCCTTCGGGCAACGCATTGCTCAAAAAATTCGGCAGCTTGCCGCCCTCTCCTGTGCGATCAGCTTGCGTGAAGCGCGAGAGCAGCGTGCGTGTGGCAGCTTCATTGCCCGGCACAGCAAACGAAGTCGATAGCACCGGGCGCTTGGCATCACTGATGTAGCTCTCAGCAAACATCAGCTTGGTCAGCTTGGCATAGCGATACACATGGCCAACCAGCGTGTCGCCCAGTGTGATCTCGAAGGTTTCGAGTTCCATGGCTTAGCTCGATGATTGGCGCAGGAATGCAGGTAAAGCCGTTTCCTGCGGCTCTTCAACGCTTGAATTTGCAGGAGTGATAGCCGCTTGCACATGCAAGCTCAAATTCAAAGCTGTGGACAGCGCCAACATGGTCGACATGCGCACATCCGCCTCTCCGCGCTCCAGCAAGCTCACGGTGTTCAAATGCACACCGCTCGCCTGCGCCAGCTGCGTTTGACTCCAGTCCATGCGCTTGCGAGCAGAGCGGACAGCATCAGAAAAATTAGCTTGGAAAGCCACAATTGCCTTGTTCTTTAAATTCACTTAATTTAATGAATTTTCCATATTTTACCTATTTAATGGGAATTAAGAAAATGCATAAAACCGGACGCGAAATTCGCGAAAACTACGCGAAACGCGCGAAAAAGTCATTTCAGCCTCTGAATTTTTGCGGATTTCGCGTAACTTTCGCGAATTTCGCGTCCCTCTGCTGGCAAGCTGGCAAGCTGGCAAGCTAGCAGGCTGGCAATGTGCTTACGACGAGGAATAAACCACCTGAGCATCGCCCGCATGCGCCTGCGCGATCCAGCTGGCCAGTGCTGCGTCGCTGGGAAAGAATTTGGCACGTTCGCCCAGCTCAATCTCCGCCACCGCTGCGCCCTGCTCCATCTCGCGCCAAATCGCGTATCGCACAGGCAATCCGCGTAGCAACGTGCCCATCTCGGTTTCTTCTTTCTTGGGCGGGAACTCGCGCACCATGCGCTCAATATCGGGCGCTTTGCCATTCACAGCCACTTTCAAATAGCGCCCAAATTTTGCTCGCGCCGTTGCTAAATCCCAGATGCGATTGACCTGCATGCGCAAGCCGCCCGAGAAACGATCTGGTTGCACCTTACCTTCAAAAATCAGCAGCTCATCGTCTTTGAGCGTGAGCTTGTTCGCATTGATAAGCGCCTCATCCGCCGTAGCCTCGATCACACCAGATTTATCGTCGATCTTAAAAATCGCCAGC
>JAAUOI010000228.1 GCA_012036375.1 Allobrachymonas sp.
CTTTATCGCCGTCCGTCGCTGCGAGCACGATCACGGCGGTTTTGAGCTTGTCTTTGAGCTTGTCCATCGTTTCGCGCAGCGCTTTGGCATCTGCGCCTTCGAGCTTTGCAGCCAGCACTTTGATGCCTTTGAAGTCCACAGCAGAGTTCATCAACTCATCGCCTTGGTTAGAGGCCAACTTGCCTTTGGCCTGCGCCAGCTCTTTCTCCAAAGCTTTCACATGATCTTGCAAACTGCCAATGCGAACGGCCAAATCATCCGGCGAGGCTTTGAGCGCAGCAGCGGCTTTATTCAGTGTTGCTTCCAAATGCTGCACAAACTCTAGAGCGCCCTGCCCTGTGACGGCTTCGACGCGGCGCACGCCAGCGGCCACGCCGCTCTCGGCCACGATTTGAACAGGCCAATGTCGCCCGTCGCTTTGACGTGTGTGCCGCCGCACAACTCGGTGCTCGTGCCAATCGAGAGCACGCGCACCTCTTCGCCATATTTCTCGCCAAAGAGCATCATCGCGCCGGTGGCTTTGGCCGCTTCAATCGGCATCACGCGGGCGGTGGTGGGGGCATTGGCCAAAATCTCCGCGTTCACGCGGCGCTCAATCTCGGTGATTTGCGCATCCGTCACCGGTGCGTTGTGCGCAAAGTCAAAACGCGTGCGATCAGCGGTAACTTCACTGCCTTTTTGCTGCACATGATCGCCCAGAACTTCGCGCAAAGCTTTGTGCATCAAATGCGTGGCGCTGTGGTTGCGCACGGTGCGGGCTCTGGCCTCTTGGTTCACCTTCGCTGTGACGCTATCGCCCACCTTGATCGAGCCTTGATGAACATTGCCATGATGGCCAAACACATCGGCTTTGATTTTTGCGTATCAAGCGTGGCAAAAATCGCGCCATCCTTGCCTTGCAGCAAACCCTCATCCCCGGCTTGGCCGCCGCTCTCCGCATAGAAAGGCGTGGTATCCAGCACCACAATGCCATTTTGACTCGCTTTTAACTCGGTCGCCGGCGTACCATCTGCGTAGAGTGCTATCACTTTTGCAGTAGCTTCGAGTTTTTCGTAGCCCACAAAGGTGTTCAAAGCGCCCGTGTATTCCAGCGCTTTGTCCATCTTGAATTTACCTGCGGCGCGAGCTTGGCTCTTTTGCTGCTCCATAGCTTTATTGAAGCCAGCTTCATCCACCGTCAACCCACGCTCGCGGCATACGTCAGCAGAAAGATCGAGCGGGAAGCCATAGGTGTCATGCAATTTGAAAGCCACATCGCCGGGCAACACTTTTGCGCCACCAGCCAACGCGCCATCCAAAATCTCCATGCCATTGGCTAGCGTCTCATAAAAGCGCTCTTCTTCCACTTTGAGCACATCCATCACGCGCTGCGCATTGGCTTTCAAATTCGGATACGCATCGCCCATCAGCGCCACGAGATCAGGAACGATTTTGTGGAAAAACGGCGTTTTGCGCCCGAGCTTATAACCATGCCGAATCGCGCGGCGCACAATGCGGCGCTGCACATAGCCGCGCCCTTCGTTCGATGGAATCACGCTATCTGACACCAAGAAGCTCGTTGCGCGGATGTGATCGGCAATCACGCGCAGGCTCGGGTTGTTCAGATCAACGGGCACATCTTTGCCAAACACTTCGCGCGAGGCCGCAGCGATCAGCTTTTGGAAAAGATCAATCTCGTAATTCGAATGCACGCCCTGCAAAATCGCAGCCAAGCGCTCCAAGCCCATGCCGGTATCCACGCAAGGCGCGGGCAGCTTGGTGATTGAGCCATCCGCTGCCATATTGAACTGCATGAACACATGGTTCCAAATCTCGATGAAACGATCGCCGTCTTCATCGGACGAGCCGGGAGGGCCGCCGGGGATATGCGGGCCGTGATCGAAGAAGATTTCTGAGCATGGGCCGCAGGGGCCCGTATCGGCCATCATCCAAAAATTATCGGATTTGTATTTACCGCCTTTGTTGTCCCCAATGCGTACCACGCGCTCGGGCGGTAGGCCGATTTCTTTCGTCCAAATATCGTAGGCTTCATCGTCGTCGATGTAAACGGTAGCGAGCAATCTCTCAGCTGGCAAACCATACACTTTCGTGAGCAACTCCCAGCCCCACTTGAGCGATTCGCGCTTGAAATAATCGCCAAAGCTCCAGTTGCCCAGCATTTCAAAAAAAGTGTGGTGCCGCGCCGTGTAGCCCACGTTTTCCAAATCATTGTGTTTGCCACCCGCGCGCAAACAGGCTTGCACGGAGGCCGCGCGCACATAGGAGCGCTTGTCATCCCCCAAAAACACATCTTTGAACTGCACCATGCCGCTGTTGGTGAACATCAGCGTCGGGTCGTTGCCCGGAACCAAAGGGCTTGAAGCTACCGCGGTGTGGGCTTGTTTTTCAAAAAACTCGATAAAAGATTCACGAATTTCAGCCACGCTGAAGGTTTTAGCGGGCTTGAAAGGCTTCAAATGAGGGTTCAGAGGAGTGGAATTTGACATAGCCTTTCATTTTACTGTTCTCACCGATGATCTCGGCAGGCATTTCGCCTGCGTCGGGTCACCTCTAGGGCTCAATATTGGCTGATCAGCAGCCATCCGCCGATCAAAGCAATCAAGCCACCCAAGCCACGCAATGCCAGTGCACCATACGCTGATTTCTCCAGCGTGCCAAACGCGATGCCCGCCAAATGCAGCAATCCTGTCGAAATCACAAAACCAGCTGCATAGGCTTGCGGCGCAGCAGCACCGGGCAACTCAGAACCATGGGGCACTAGCCGTGGAGCAAGCCAAACATAGCCACGATGCCCACAGCAAAAGCCAGCGGCGCTCGCCAGCGTAGCGCAATCGCCGCGCCAAGAACAAGCACCGACAGCGCCACACCCAGTTCGACCATCGGCAGCGGCACACCAAAATCGCCAAGGCGCCGCCCACCACCATCATGAACGGAAATGCCACCGGCAATGCCCAAATCAAGGGACTGCCCAGCGTCGCGCCCCAAATGCCGACCGCCACCATCGCCAGAAAATGATCCAAACCCGTGAGTGGATGCAAATAGCCCGCCATAAAGCCGCCCGTGCTGACTTGATCGCTATGCGCTTGCGCCACGGCGCAAGTGAACATGGTGATCAAGGTAGCAAGAGTTTTGAGATGCACTGAATGGTATGTGTTGAGTTGCGTCATTGGGTGAGTCTTTTAATTCGTCACAAAAATCAAATTCGTCGCTACAGCCAGCGTGGTGTAGCGCGGATCGCCTGCGACAGGAATGCGCCGCTCCGCCCAAACGAAATTGCTGCCTGCCTGAACTTTGTACGTCGCCATGCCGTTCGCATTGGTTTTCTCGCCAGACTCTTTCTCGCCTTTAGAAATCGTCACACCTTCAACTGGCTTGCCATCCCAGAGCACTTGCACCGTCAACAACTCGCCAGGCTTAGGAAGCGCGGTATTGGTGGGGATGATTTCTAATTGCATGCCCACGGGTTTATTCACCGGGGCGCTCCATTGCGTCACGTATTTGCCCGATTTTTTCGCCCACACGGCAGACACCGCGCCTGGCACTTCATTCATCGGTTTTTCAATCGTGCCTGTGGTGGAGCGGCTGAAAAAGCCGTTTTCAAACTCGAGTGCGAGCAGCGCCGCATCTTGCGGCGCTGCCACGCGAACCACATCACCCGCTGGCGTTTGTTGTAGGGCAACGCTTTGCCCTGCTGCGTTGTAGGCCCATGTGCGCTTGAGCTTGCTGGCAGGGTAAGCCAAAGGTTTGCCCTCATCAGCAAAGCGCACGATGAATTGCCCCGCCTGTGCAGGCGTCGCAGGTTCAAAAATGTATCGTGAGCCTGCACAATTGTGGCACTCAGGCTCAAGAGCGCCAAGCCGGCGAGACGAATCAAAGATGTATGAGACATGAAAAACTCCGAATAAAGCAGTGAATAAATTGAACCCATACGATCTAAGCTGCGATCAATACGGATTGATCACGCTTTACGCAAGCAAGCAGCAAACAGATTCAGACGCATTGCATCAATGCCTGTGCGAATGAGTTCCTAACTTGTAACTGCATCCAGACAAGACCTGGCTACGTAAAAGGGTTCTATGCCTTTTCTCATACGCGCCCGATTGTTGTGTTTCACTCTGATTGCACATCCCGCCGCTTTCGCGCATGGCGATGCCAACACACAGCCCTGGGTCGATGGTGCACTGCATGTGTTGATGTCGCCCATGTGCTGTGCACTGCTCTTAGGATTTGCTTTAGCAACCATGCAGCTTGAAGAGCAGCAGCAATTCAGAGTCAATGCTGCTGCTGCGGTATCTGCGCTAGTCACCCTATTTGTGAGCAATTGGGCTGAGATGAGCCTAACAACACCTTTTGTTCGTGCAGCATGTGCGGCATGTCTGACTGCGCTGGGTATGAGAGCCGTATTTGGCAAGACCTTAGGCTATGCCATGTCACTCCTGTTGGGCTTACTCATCGGTATCGTGGCCGTTTGCGCGTCAGAGCCAGATAATCTGCCATGGGTAGGCATGTTCAGTAGGGTCGGTGCTATTTTTACAGTCGCCTGCTTTTTCAGTGCCAGTTTGCGCGAAAGTAAACGCATAGCTTGGCTCGGGCGCCATTTACCCTTGGGCGCTCGCATCATCGGCTCATGGCTGGCCTGCTTTGGCCTGCTGATGTTGGCTTTTTCGCTCAAGACCTAGCGTGAAGTTTGTTGTCATCAATATAAACAAAATTAACCTCTAGCCGTCATCAATATGACGCACAATGCTGCTATTTTGATAGCAAACCTGACACCAGCTCGCCCAGCGCCAGAGCACTTGTGAGCCCCGGGGATTCGATGCCCAAAAGATTCACCAAACCGCGCACACCATGCTGTGCAGGCCCATGAATACAAAAATCCGCTGCCGACTCATGTGGCGCGCTGATTTTGGGGCGAACGCCGCTGTAGCTGGGCGAGAGCTGCCCGTCTTGCAGCGCGGGCCAATATTTGCGCACCTCGGCGTAGAACGCATCAGCGCGGCGCGGGTCGACGCTGTAGTCAATTTGCGCGGGGTTTGTGATGTCAGTGAGCCACTGCACATCGGGGCCAAACTTGGCTTGTCCGCCCAGATCCAGCGTCAAGTGAACGCCCAAACCCGCCGCCTCCGGTACCGGGTAAATCAGATGGCGAAACGGCGCTTTGCCTTGCAGCGCGTAATAGTTGCCTTTGGCGAAATAGGCAGTCGGCGCACATTCAGCAGGCAAACCTTGCATGCGCTGCGCCAGCAGGGGTGCGAACAGACCAGCGGCGTTGACGATGTTCTGAAAACCGATTTCTATGTGCTCATAGGGCATCTCAGAGGCATCCTCAATTGCTATTGATTGAATAGCACTCCGCGCAGATATTACGCCGGCTAGAGGTTGATTTTGCTTAAAAAACTCAATGGATTGCACCTCTGTGGCCAAGGCTACCGTACCGCCCGCATTTTCTAAATCG
>JAAUOI010000229.1 GCA_012036375.1 Allobrachymonas sp.
CCGCGCGGTTGTTCGCCTCGTGCGATGCGCTGATCTCGCACTTCGAGCGCCTGCGCGTAGGCTTGCGAAGGGGTGTTCCCAAAGGCGCTCGGCCAAAGCTGGGCATTGTCGAGATGGTGAAGGAGTGCAGAAGTTTCCATGTCGTGATTGTGCAGGCTGGGTGCTTGAGGTGCAGCCGGATCGATTGAAATTTATTCAAGGCCGTAGCGATTAGCAGGTGTGGCTCGCTACTTTATTCATAGCATGTCGCGCAGGTGATATGCCAGCTAAGTACTGATTTGATCTTAAAAATGCTTGGTTTATAGTGCGTTCAATCACTCTTTAACTCTAGGAGACTCTCATGCCGGCTTTGTCCATTCCATCCGTGCAACCCCAAGTCAGCGAGGCTGAATGGAAGTTGCGCTGTGAGCTGGCGGCTTGCTACCGGCTGGTGGCACTGTATGGCTGGAGCGATTTGGTGTTCACGCACATCAGCGCCAAGCTGCCAGAGTCCGTCTCGGGCAACGATCATCAGTTTTTGATCAATCCGTATGGGTTGATGTTTGACGAGATCACTGCCTCCAGTCTGGTTAAGGTGGATATGCAGTGCAACAAGCTGATGGATTCGCCTTTTCCTGTGAATCCAGCCGGTTTCGTGATCCACAGCGCGGTGCATGAGGCGCGTCATGATGCGCAATGCGTCTTGCATACGCATACGCGGGCGGGCGTGGCGGTGAGCGCCCAAGCGGCTGGCGTGCTCTCGATTTCGCAGCAATCCACCTTCGTGCTCGGCTCGCTGGCGTATCACGTGTATGAAGGCGTGGCCTTCCGACCCGATGAAAAGCCGCGCTTGCAAGCCGATTTGGGCGAGAGGAATTTTCTGATGCTGCGTAACCATGGGCTGCTCACGGTGGGCAAGAGCATTGCGGAGGCATTCCTCTCGATGTATATCTTTGAAAGCACCTGCCAGATTCAACTCTCAGCGCAAGCTGGAGGCGAGCTCACGCAAGTTGACCCACGCATCGTGGCCGGCACGGCGCAGGCCATGAAGGTGCAAACCGATGGCATTGGCGCAGCCTTTGTCTGGCCAGCTCTTGTGCGCAAATTGGAGCGCTCGGGCCAGGGCGATTACGCGAGTTGATCCGCATGTGAGCCCATTCGTATCGGTTTAAACTGACCGCATGACACCTATCACCGAGCTGATTCACCACCCCTACCAAGCCCCGGATGGTTTTGCCGCACCGCAAATCGGTATTCACAAAGCCTCCACGGTGATTTTCCCCAACGTAGCGGCGATGCGCCAGCGCGATTGGAAGCACAAAACCGGCTACACCTATGGCTTGCACGGCACGCCCACCAGCTTCGTGCTGGAAGAGCGCATCGCAGCGCTCGAAGGCGGCAAGCAATGCGTTCTCGTTCCCAGTGGTTTGGCGGCGATTATTTGCACAGACTTAGCGCTGCTCGCTGCTGGCGATGAGCTGCTGTTGCCGCACAACGTGTATGGCGCTCGCTTGGGTTTTACGCAAGAAGAATTGCAACGCTTTGGCATCGTGACGAAGTTTTACGATGCGATGGATGCCGGCGATCTGGCCGCCAAACTCTCGCCGCAAACAAAATTGGTGTGGTTAGAGGCTCCCGGTTCGGTGACGATGGAGTTTCCTGATTTGCCAGCTTTGGTGCGCTTATGCCGAGAAAAAGGCGTGCTCACCGCGTTGGACAACACCTGGGGCGCGGGCTTGGCGTTTTGCGCCTTTGATTTAGATGGGCAGGGGCTGGGTGTGGACATTTCCATTCAAGCGCTCACCAAATACCCCAGCGGCGGCGGCGATGTGCTGATGGGCTCCATCGTCACTCGCGATGAAGCGCTGCATCAAACAATCAAACTCAGCCATATGCGCTTGGGCTACGGGGTGGCGGCCAACGATTGCGAGCTGGTGCTCCGCAGCTTGCCCAGCATTGACATTCGGTACAAAGCTGCCGATCAATCAGCACGGCAATTGGCCGCTTGGCTGGCCACGCGGCCAGAGGTGGAGGCGGTGCTTCACCCAGCGATGCAGGGTGCGCCGGGCCATGCCAATTGGCAGAATTTATGCCAAAAACAGCCTCTAGCCGGCATGAAATATGCGCCGAATGCTATGAATTCTGTAGTAATTGGGCAGGCACATACTGGGCTGTCGGCGGGGCTGTTCAGCATTGTGTTGCTTGAGAAATATTCGCAGCCCCAAGTCGATGCCTTCGTCGATGCAATGAAGCTCTTCAAAATCGGCTATTCATGGGGCGGACATTTGAGCCTGGCCGTACCGTATGACATTTCCAGTATGCGCGATCCGAACATTTCGCATTGGCCTTATCGCGGCGGTTTGGTGCGGTTTTCGATTGGCTTTGAGTCGGCTGAAGATTTGCAGGCTGACATGGAGCAGGCATTGGGCAAGGCATTGCGTTAGCCAGGCCAACCTGCGGTCGCAGGCTACAGCATCTTTGTGCAGCATGCGCCCGTTTGCCACAAAACTGCCTACAATTTGTGAATTGCCGCAGCGGAGCTTCCTGCATCATGCAGGACTTGTTCAGAGATTCCTGAGTTCGCGGCTTGTTTTGCTGCTTACAGCGCCCGCAGTGGTGAGCAGATTGGAGTTTTGAAGATGGAAGCTTATCTTCTGGACTGGGCCAATCTGCTGTTGCGTTGGCTGCACGTCATCACCGCAATTGCCTGGATTGGCTCGTCGTTTTATTTTGTCTTTTTAGACAACAACTTGGAAAAACCCAAGTCGCCCGATTTGCTCGAAAAAGGCGTGGACGGTGTCATGTGGGCGGTGCATGGGGGCGGTTTTTATAACCCGACAAAATACCTGGTTGCGCCGAAAAAGATCCACACCCGCCTGCATTGGTTTTATTGGGAGAGTTACTCCACGTGGCTGTCGGGTTTTGCCTTGTTCACCGTGCTGTACCTCTACAACGCCAGCACCTTTTTGATCGACAAATCGCTGATGGATTGGCAGCCGGGCGCGGCCATTGGCGTGGCTTTGAGCTTTCTCATCGTGTTCTGGATGGTGTATGACTTGATTTGCCAAGGTTTTGGCTTTCGCAAAATGGCGAGGTGATCGTGGGCGCGCTCATGATGATCGTGATTGCCTTCATGTGTTGGCTGGCGTGCCAGTGGTTTGCGGGGCGGGCAGCTTTTCTCTTGGTGGGCGCAGCGATTGCCACGGCGATGAGCGCCAACGTGTTTTTCTGGATCATTCCGGGGCAGAAAAAAGTTGTGGCGGCGATGATGGAGTCGTCTGCCGGCGGTGCCAAATACGATGCCGCCAAGCTGGCCATCCACGGCAAGCGTGGCAAACAGCGCAGCGTGCACAACACCTATTTCACGCTGCCCGTGATTTTTACGATGCTGTCGAATCACTACAGTTTTCTCTACACCAGCGAATACAACTGGCTGATTTTGTTTGCCATGATGGTCTCGGGTGCATTGATTCGCCAGTTTTTTGTGCAGCGCCATGCTTGGCACTATGGCAAAGCCAGCAACCCCTGGCCTTGGGCGGCTACTGGCTTGGTGCTGTTGGTGGGGGTGATTGTGGCGATGCGGCCTGCTGCAATAGACACTACTAAATCAATAGCACCCCGCGCAGATTCTACGCCGGCTACTGCCTCAAAATCTGTTGAAAATGCACTTTTCACCCAAGTGCAATCCGTGTTGCAAGCGCGCTGCCTGCAATGCCATGGCGCGCAGGTGCAGATGAAAACGTGCGCCTTGATTCGCCGGCTCAGATCAAACTGCATGCGCAAAACGTGTACCAGCAAACCGTGGTCACCAAGCAAATGCCGATGAACAACTCCACCCAAATCACGGATGCCGAACGCGCCCTGATCGCCGAATGGTTCAAGGCGGGGGCGAAGGTCGATTGAGCCTCAAGCCAGCAGCGGTGTGAGCTCGGCCAGCGATGCGATCTCTAGCGTGGGGTGCATCTGCTCATGCGGCCAGAGCTTGCCCTGCCGGTTGAGCCAGACCGCTTGCATGCCCGCCTCAAGTGCGCCCAGCACATCCAGCGCAACATCGTCGCCCACATGCAGCATCTGGTGCATCGGCACGCCTGCCGCATCCGCCGCAGCTTGAAAAATCCTGCGATCTGGCTTGGCTACGCCCACTGACTTGGCGCTGACTGCTGCTGTGAAGAGGCGATCCAAGCCCACCAACTGCAACTGCGCATTGCCGTTGGACAGCGAGATCAGCGGGTAGCGCTTGGCCAACTGAGAGACGCAAGGAATCGCATCTTCGTAATATTCCACGCGGTTGCGCTCTGCAAAAACACCTCGAATGCCGCATCGGCCAGCAGTGGATTGTCTTTGGCGCGATACAGCGCCAAGCGGATCGATTCTTTGCGAATGGCGCTCAAATCATGCGCCATCTCCGGCTTGTTTTTGATCACCACATCTTGCATGTGCTCGCGGATCTCGCGCAATGCGCTGGGTGATGAAAACAGCGCCGCCGTCATGGGCGCATGCACACTGAGCCAATCAAGCAAGGCTTTCTCTGCACGCTCGATCACCGGCCATATGGGCCACAGCGTATCGTCTAAGTCGAAGGAAATTGCCCTGATGTTGTCTTTGTTTAGCATGATGCAGGAGAATACATGAAGGAGCCTCTGAAAAGTCGCTTCGGGCGTATCAGGCTGATTTTTGGGCGGCCTGCGTCGTTGAAAATCCTCGCTTGAGCACCGCTCAAGCTGCGTTTTTCGCCTAGCATTCCATCCCAAATACCAGCCTGCTCCATCCCGAACGACCTATTCAGAGACTCCTTGTGTTATTTCAAAAAGAACCTCCTTACGCCCACGGCAGCACAAATCCGCAAAAAGCAAGCGTCGCGATCTTGCTGTGCAACCTTGGCACGCCTGACGCGCCCACCGCGCCCGCGTTGCGCCGCTACCTTGGCGAATTTTTAAGCGACCACCGCGTGGTGGAAATCCCCAAAGCCATTTGGTGGTTGATTCTGCACGGCATCATCTTGCGCTTGCGCCCTGCGAAATCGGCCAAAAAATACGAGAGCATTTGGATCAAGCCCGATGCCAACGGGCAGGGCGGTGGCTCGCCACTCAAGGTGTGGAGCGAGAAAAATGCGCTGCTCCTGCAAGGCAGCTTGGCGCAGCGCGGCCACCGTGTGCCGGTGCGCTTAGGCATGCGCTATGGCAACCCGAGCATTCCCGCGCAACTCGCCGCGCTCAAGGCCGAGGGCTTCAAGCGCGTGTTGATCTTGCCGCTCTATCCGCAATACAGCGGCACCACCACCGCCAGCGTGTTCGATGCCGTCTACACCTGGGCCGCCAAGACGCGCCTGGTGCCCGAGCTGCGCTTTGTGAACCATTACCACGACCACAGCGCCTTCATCGACGCTTTGGTGCAGCGCATTCGCAGCCATTGGCTCAACAACGGCCGTGGCGACAAACTC
>JAAUOI010000230.1 GCA_012036375.1 Allobrachymonas sp.
CGGTGTATGCCTTGAACCACCGGCCACGCAAATGCTTGGGATACAAAACACCTCACGAGGTGTTCTATGGCTTGAAATTGACTCCGATTAAACTACCCACTGACGCACTTCGTAGTTGAATCCGCCAGTTTTTCAGTCTCTAGCCGGCGTATTTACTACGTAAGCTGCTATCATTTTTGAAATGCTGTCTTATAGTGTTGACGCAGCAAATTCTTCTGCACTTTGCCCATGGTATTGCGCGGCAGCTCGCTCACGAGCTCGCAGCGTTTGGGGATTTTGAAGTTGGCGAGTTTTGACTTGAGGGTTGCAAGAATTGCCGCACCATCCACTGCTGCACCAGGCTTGGCAGTCACCACGGCAATGCCCACCTCCCCAAAATCAGGATGCGGCACGCCAATCAAGGCGCTCTCGGCCACGCCGGGCAGTTCGTTGATGTAGCCCTCAATCTCGGCCGGATAGACGTTGTAGCCGCCCGAAATAATCAAGTCTTTGCTTCGGCCAACGATGTGTACATAGCCGCGCTCGTCTTGCTTGCCCACATCGCCAGTTTTGAAATAGCCGTCCGCAGTGAACTCTTCTGCGGTTTTCTCAGGCATGCGCCAATAGCCGGAGAACACGTTCGCGCCTTTGACCTCAATGCCGCCGATCTCACCTGTAGGCAAGACTTTGCCATCATCCCCTGTGATGCGCAAACTCACTCCCGGCAGCGGGAAGCCGACTGTGCCTGCGCAGCGCTCGCTCTGATTTTGATAGCGAGCATCTTGCGCATACGGGTTGCTGGTGAGCATGACGGTTTCACTCATGCCGTAGCGCTCCAAGATGTTATGCCCCGTGCGCTGCGCCCATTCTTCGTGGGTTTCTTTGAGCAAGGGCGCAGAGCCAGCAATAAAGAGGCGCATGTTTTGGCTGCTTCGCGCGACAGCGTTGGCTCAGCCAGCATGCGCGTGTACAGCGTGGGCACACCCATGAACACACTGGCACGCGGCATGCGCTCGATCACGGCTTTGGGATTGAATTGATTGAGCCAGAGCATTGTGCTGCCGTTGATCAGCGCCCCATGAATCGCCACAAATAGGCCATGCACATGAAAAATCGGCAGCGCGTGAATGAGCACATCACCCGCTTGAAAGCCCCAATAGTCTTTCAGCATCACAGCGTTCGATAGCATATTGCCGTGCGAGAGCATCGCGCCTTTGCTGCGGCCTGTGGTGCCGCTGGTGTACAAAATAGCGGCCAAGTCGTTACCATCATTGCGCGAGATGCTCTGATTATCAGAGCAATGCACAGCGCGATCGAGCAAAGAGCCGCTGCGGTCATCGCCCAAGGTGAAGACCGATTGCGCACCGCAAGTGAACGCAATTTTCGAGACCCAACCAAAATTCTTCGGGCTGCAGACGACGACTGCTGGCTCGGCATTGGTGATGAAATATTCGATTTCGGCGCTTTGGTAGGCGGTGTTCAGCGGCAAAAACACCAGCCCTGCTCGCAGCGTCGCCAAATACAGCATCATGGCTTCAACCGATTTTTCGACCTGCACGGCCACACGGCTGCCTGCTGGCAATTTCAAGCCTTGCAGCAAATTGGCCATCATGGCGCTGGCGCGATCAATGTCGCGCCAAGAATATTGAAGGCCGTTGTCGGTTTCAACGGCGATGCGGTCTAAATCAGCAGGAAACGCAGCGCGAAGATTGGCGTAGAGATTGGCGTTATTCATGGTCAAAAATTTGCGGGGCGTTTTTGGAGGAAAGCTTCGATGCCTTCACGATGCTCGGCACTGCTAGCGTAGCGATACGGAGATGCTTGAGTCTGCTCAGGTACTACTAAATTCATAGCATTCTGCGCACATTCTATGCCGGCCAGTGCGATTTTGCTTAAAAATACGCCTGAAAGCCTGCTTATTCAAACGTGCAGCTTGGGGGCTGAGTTGGCACAAGTGATCCACTGTTTGCTGCAGCGTCGATTGCCAGCTTTCCTGATCAATCACTCGGTGTAAAAAACCACGCGCTTGCATTTGCGATACGCTGTAGCTGCTAGCCAAGAGCAACATCTCACGCACCACACTCTCGCCCGCGACACGTGCAACCAGTTCCAACTCGCGCGGCGCCATAGGCATACCCAGCTTGGCAATCGGCGCACCGAAGCTGGCATCTACTCGCGCAAGACGAATATCTGCACAGCAGGCAATTTCTAGCCCACCGCCCGTGCAATGCCCCGCAATCGCAGCAATCACAGGCATGTCCAAAGCCAGCAAGGCATCGAGCGCCGGCGCAACTTCCTCTTCATGAAAATGCGCAAGCGTCGCCTCTTCAAATCGAAAGCTGGGGTATTCGCTGATGTCGCCACCTGCGCAGAAATGCTCGCCCTCCCCTTGAATCAGCAGACAGCGCACGCTGGCGGGCAATTGCGCCCTGATGCCATGCAGCTGACGCCACATGCCGCGCGTCATCGCATTGCGTCTAGCGCTATGGCAGATCGTTAGCTTGGCAACGCGTCCTTCAACTTCGAGCTGAATATGCCCAGCGTGCTCGGGTAAAGACTCAATCGGGCTTGACACCACCAGCCGCCTTCACGACCTTGGCCCATTGCGCCAACTCTTGCTTCACAAAGCCGCCAAACGCAGTGCCTTCCAAATCAGCAAACTCTGCGCCCTGAGTGGCCCACACTGCACGCGATTCGGGTGTCGTCACTGATTTACGTAGTGCATCGATGATCTTGGCCTGCACATCGGCCGGCACGCCCTTGGGTGCCCACACGCCGTACCACGTGCTCACGTTGTAGTCTTTCAAACCCAACTCGAAGGCCGATGGCACATCAGGAATCGCCGGATTGCGCTGATTCGCCAGAAACGGCCAGCGCTTTGATGCGCCGCCCTTGATATGCGCGGCGCTTGAGCCTAAACCATCAAACATCATCTCTACATCACCCGCAATCAAGCCTTGCAGCGAGGGGCCAGCCCCGCGATAGGGAATATGGGTGATGAAAGTCTTGGTTTGCTGCTTGAATAATTCACCCGCCAAATGATGCGAAGTACCGCTGCCAGCAGAGCCGTAGTTGAGCTTGCCCGGATTGGATTTCACAAACGCCAAAAACTCCTTGAAATCTTTGGCCGGCACTTTGCGCGGATTGACCACAATGACTTGCGGCACGCGCGCCACCATGAGCAAAGGCACAAAATCTGCCTCAATATCGTAGGCCAGCTTGGGATACACATGCGGCGCAATTGTGTGATGAACTGCCCCCATGAACAAGTTATAGCCATCAGAGGGCAGCTTGGCTGCAATCGCCGCGCCCACCGTGCCACCGCCACCGCCTTTGTTGTCGTTGATGAGGTTTTGCCCCGTGATCTTGGAAAACGCCGCACCCATCGGGCGCGCAAATGCATCTGTTCCGCCACCTGCAGGGAAAGGGACCACTAAATTGACAGGCTTGTTGGGCCAGCTCGATGCCGAAGTTTGCGAATGTGAAATCAAAGGCCAAGCAGACAAGGAAGATGCAGCCAATGCGCTGCGGCGGGTGATCAACATAGATGTCTCCTAAAAATTATTCAATGTGCTTTAAATTTTACGCCGCTGTGCCCATAGCCAAATCCCCGCTCCACCCAGAATCATTGGCACACACAACCATTGACCCATCGTCATGCCTAGACTCAAGATACCGAGATGCGCATCGGGCTCACGGAAAAACTCGGCGACGAAACGGAATATCCCATAGCCCACCAAGAAGACCGCTGCCACCTGCCCGCTTTTGCGCTCCTTGCGCGCATACAACCAGAGCAAAACAAACAGCAATGCGCCTTCCATGGCGATTTGATACAACTGCGAGGGATGGCGCGGCAGCTCACCTGCTCCGCGAAATACCATGCCCCAAGGCAAATCACTTGAAGCCACGCGCCCCCAGAGCTCTCCGTTGATGAAATTACCAATGCGCCCCATCATCAATCCGGTGGGCACGCAGGGTGCGACAAAGTCGGCCACTTGCCAAAAGCCGCGTTTGCGCGAGTAGCCAAACCACATCATCGCCACAACCACGCCCAGCAGCCCGCCATGAAAACTCATGCCGCCCTGCCACACATAAAAAATTTCTAATTGATGGCTCAGGTAATACGCGGGTTTGTAAAACAAGCAGTAGCCGAAGCGTCCGCCTGCCACCACGCCCATCACACCAAGAAATAAAATGTCTTCCACATCGCGCTTCGTCCAATTGAGGCGGGCAAAGGGCTGATGCGCTGTGCGGCGCGTGCCGAGATACCAAAACAAGGCAAACGCAGCCAAATAAGTCAGGCCATACCAGTGAATCGCCAAGGGGCCGAGTTTGAGGGCGACAGGATCAATGTGAGGGTGAATGAGCATGGGCAAGATTGTGCCTCAAGCCTGTAGGATGCCGCCTAGGCTCACCTCGGGCGGCATGAAGCGCTAAAAAGCCTATCAGTCTGAATTGAAGCGCCGAGAATTGAAGCGGCTGCGCTCAGGCAGTTGTAGCAATCAAGCTCTTGATCGCCGCCACATCCGGCTTCATCACTTGCACACGTTTAGGCAGCGCCTCAATGCCTTCAAACTTGGCCGGGCGAGACGGCTCGCGGCCAAGCGCCTCAACAATCGTGGCTGCAAACTTGATGGGCAAAGCCGTTTCCAGCACGATCATCGGCACACCGGATTTCACATGCTCCTGCGCGACTTTCACGCCATCTGCCGTGTGCGTATCAATCATCACGCCATGCTCGGCGAATACCTCGCGAATGGTTTGCAAGCGGTTGGCGTGCGTGCTCTTGCCGCTGGCAAAACCATAGCGGCTTGCAGCTTGAGAAAAATGCGAATCGCCGCTTAAATCAAACATACCTTTGGCAGAAATTTGATTGGCAAACAAATCTTTCACCAACGCCGCATCACGTCCCAGCAAATCGAATACAAAGCGCTCGAAATTGCTGGCTTTGGAAATATCCATCGACGGGCTAGAGGTTTCATGCGTGTCGCTGCTCCCGCGCACGCGATACACGCCCGTGCGGAAGAACTCATCGAGCACATCGTTTTCATTCGTAGCCACCACGAGCTGCTCAATGGGCAAGCCCATCATGCGCGCCACATGCCCGCGCAGATGTTGCCAAAATTCCCGCTAGGCACGGTGAAGCTCACCTTCTGTGCATTGGATGTGGTGGCATACAGATAGCCCGCAAAGTAGTACACCACCTGCGCGAGCAGCCGCGCCCAGTTGATGGAGTTCACGGTGCCAATTTTGTATTTTTTCTTGAACTCCAAATCGTTGGAGACCGCTTTCACGATGTCTTGGCAATCGTCAAACACACCTTCGACGGCAATGTTGATGATGTTCTCATCCATCAAGCTGAACATCTGCGCCTGCTGGAACGGGCTCATGCGCCCGTGTGGGCTGGTCATGAACACGCGCACGCCTTGCTTGCC
>JAAUOI010000231.1 GCA_012036375.1 Allobrachymonas sp.
GAGGTGCTCACCTGTTATCCGGGCTTGCATGCGGTGATCTTGCATCGGCCAGCGCATGCTTGTTGGAATGCCGGTTTGAAATGGCTTGGAAGGTTTATTTCGCAGCTCGCGCGTTGGTTCACCGGCATCGAAATTCATCCGGGCGCAAAAATTGGCGATCGTGTTTTCTTTGATCACGCCATGGGAGTCGTCGTGGGTGAGACGGCTGAAATCGGCGATGGCTGCACGATTTATCAGGGCGTGACTTTGGGCGGCACCTCGCTGTACAAAGGCGCGAAGCGCCATCCCACGCTGGGGAACAATGTGGTGGTGAGCGCGGGCGCAAAAGTACTGGGCGGCTTTGTGGTGGGCGATGGCGCGAAGATTGGCAGCAATGCGGTGGTGATCAAACCCGTGCCGCCGGGCGCAACCGCTGTGGGTATTCCAGCGCGGATTATTCCGAGCAAAGAAGGCGTGAGTGCGGATGTGACGACCGGCGCGGCGCAAGAAAAATTCTCAGCCTATGGCATCACGCAAGATGATGATCCTTTAAGTTTGGCGATGCGCGGACTGATCGATAACGCGGCCACGCATGAAGATCAAATTGCGCTGCTGTGGCAAGCGATTGAGCGCTTATCAAAGGCGCAGTCTGTGCCGGATTGCGTACCGGATCACGGCGATACGCCAAAGCTCAACAAAGAGAAACTCAGCGAGCTGGTGGGCAAATAAAACAGGAATTCAAAGCAACTGACCATCACTGGTCAACAATGCCTGATCGAGTTTGCCCAGCAATTGCGCCAAGCGCGCATCGGGCGCAGAAGAATTGAGTGCCGCTGCACTGGGCGCTGCGCTTTGCATCGCCGCCGCCGAGGTGGCAGCAGCCAATGAATTGCTTGCGGCTTCTGTTTCAAACGCTAAATTCAAAGCGGCCAACACGGCAATGCGATCACGCGCTTTGACTTTGCCTGCATCGCGAATTTTGCACATGGCGGTATCGACTCGTTCGACTGCGGTGATCAGGCGCTGCTCACCACCTTCAGGCGCGGCCAGCAAATAGCTTTGCCCCATGATTTGTACTTCGAGTTGCTTCATGCGGCCTCCGCAGGCGAGGCGTTTGCTCAGGCAGGCGCTCGATGAGCGCATCAATGCGGCTGCGAGCAGCTGAGAGGCGAGATTTGAGCGTGTCGCGCTCGTGCGTGAGCGATTCAATCTGCTCTTGCATCAAGGCATTCGTGCGCGTCAATTCTTCATGGCGCAGCAACAAGCGCTCAGAGCGCTCGATCACGGCCTCGATTTGCGCATTGAGTGCAACATCAGCATCTGGAGTATTTGGAGAATCTGCCATCAAAATCTCTTGTAAGTTGTTGATTTTAGTGTGGGTTTCAATTTAATTGCAAGTGCAAAAAGGCGATTGATCAAGAAGATGATGGGTGGCGTAACTTTTCGGCAACGGTTTAGAATGTCATCTGTTGGTGCTCGCGGCGAAATTCTTTGCCGCAGTTCAACGGGAAGCGGAAGAGTTCTTGTGAATTCGAGCCCGCGCTGCCCCCGCAACGGTGAATGGACGGTTGTGTACAGATTGAAAAGTCTGCGCTCAGCCCGCTTGTTTGAACCCGGTCACTGAGAGCTGCCAAGCTCTTGGGAAGACCCAGACAGGTTGCAATCCATCAGCCCGGATACCGGCCAACAAGGCGATGCTGCGTTTTTGCGAATGCAGCATCACACTCGTCCACGTCAGCGGGGAAGCTGACACCGGGCTGCTTTGTTCTTTTCCTTTTATGAAAACCTCCCTTAGAGCCCTGCGAGCGATAGCTGCCGCATGTGCTGTATCCTGCGCGCCAATGTTGTCGTTGGCGCAAACTACCCCCGAACTCAAACCCGTCATCGTCACGGCCAGCCGCAATCCGCAGCAGCTCACCGATGCTTTGCTGCACACCACCGTGTTGCAGCAAGCGGATATTGAACGTTCGCAAGCCAGCGATGTGCTCGGTCTGCTCCAGCGCGAGGCGGGAGTGCAATTCACGCAAAACGGTGGGCGCGGCACAGCCAGCTCGCTGTTTTTGCGCGGTTCTGCTTCTTTGCAAACTTTGGTGTTGCTCGATGGCATTCCCTTGACTCGGCAAGATGCCACAGGCAGCTTGGGGCTGGAGCATGTGGCGATTGAACAGATTGAGCGCGTGGAAATCGTTCGTGGCAATGTCTCAGCAATTTACGGCTCTGGTGCAATTGGCGGTGTGATTCAGATTTTTAGCAAACGCGCAGCAGGCGCACCCTCTGCGCTCATCAAAGTAGAGGCAGGCTCACGAGGCAGCAGCAAGATTGCAACGAGTGTCCAAGGCGCGTTTGGCGCAAACGGCAGCACGCGGATTGTGGCGGGCATGGCGTCGGAGCGCACGGAGGGCTTTTCAGCCCTCAATGTCGTTCAAGTCCCGAACGCGAACCCCGACAAAGACGGCTACAAAAATCGCAATGAACATTTTTCTATCAGCCATGAATTTCAAAAAGGCCACGCGCTGGGCTTGCGTCTACAGCGCACGGAGGGGCGCTACGACTTTGACAGCAGTTTTGCTGCGCCTGCCGACATTCAACAAGGCCGAAATCGCCATAGCACGGTGAGCATCAGCTCCGACAATCGCTTCACTCAAAATTGGCTCAGTCGCATGAGCTTGACACAACGCACTGACAAAGGCGTGGATTCTGACAATGGCGCTTCTGGATTCATCTCTTTGGCGACGACCAAAGTACAGCAATTCAATTGGAGCAATACGATTGCGTTGGGGCAAGATACATCGCTCACTCTTGGCTTGGAGCAACAGCGCCAATCGATTGATGCAGACGATGGTTTTGCCTCTTACAGCAACAAGCGACATGTCAAAGCCGTATTTACAGGCATACAAACCCAATTCGGCGCACATCAGTTGCAGCTCAATCTGCGCAATGATCGAGTGCAAGGGCTGCGTGCGGAAACAACCGGCTACATTGGTTATGGCTTCAGTCTCACGCCCGAATGGAAGATGGTGGCCAGCAGATCCCACGGCGTTCAATGCGCCGACGCTTGGCTATTTGTACTATCCATTTGGTGGCAACGCGAATTTGCTGCCTGAAAAAGCCAAGTCCGCAGAAATAGGTGTGCAGTGGAGTCAAAAAAACCAAGTGCTCCGAGCAACTGTGTTTGACACGCGCAGCCGCAATCTTTTTGAATACGATTTGGTCAACAATTCCTTTGCCAATGTGGCCAACACACGCAATCGCGGCCTTGAAGTCTCTTACAACGCCAAGCTGGGCCACTGGGATCTACGCGCCAGCTTGACTTCACAACATCCGAAAGATGTGGGCACAGGGCAATCACTCAATCGCCGCGCGAAGACATTGGCTGCATTGAGTGTGGATCACACGATGGGCGCTTGGGACTGGGGCGGTGATTTGCGCATGAGCGGCTCGCGCCGTGACGGCGCGAAGCAGTTGCCAGCCTATGAACTGCTTGATCTGCGCATGCGATACAGATTCGATCCGCAATGGTCTGCGTTTGCCAGGATTGAGAATGTGTTCAATCGCAGTTACCAAACCGTGAGCGGCTACAACCAAGCACCGCGTGGTGTGTTTGTTGGCATGCAGTGGCAACCTCAACTCTAAGTCATCGAGACTAGCATGCGCGAACTGATTCTTGGAGGCCAAAAAAGCGGCAAGAGCCGCTGGGCAGAAGAGATCGCGCGCGCATGGCTGGCACGATCAGAGGAACATCGTGCGGTTTTGCTCGCCACCGGCTTGCCGCATGATGAGGAGATGCGGGAGAGGATTGCGCGGCATCAGGCAGATCGGGCGCAGCGTCTGCCAGCCTTGCAATGCATCGAGGAATCGGGGGATTTGGGCGCACGGCTGCGGGAGCTGAGTGATCCGCGCACCTTGATCGTCATCGATTGTTTAACTTTGTGGCTCACCCAGCTCTTGATGCCGTTGCCTATGCCTCAGTCTATGCCCTCAGAAGCAACAAATTTTAAGCAAAATGAGGCACTAGCCGGCATGAAATATGCGCTGAATGCTTCTGAATTGATAGCATCACTTTTAAGTGCTCTAGCATCATGTGAAGCGCAGGTCGTCTTGGTGTCGAATGAAATCGGCTTGGGTGTGATTCCTTTGGGGCGAGAGGTGCGCAGCTTTGTGGATGAGCTGGGCAAGCTCAATCAAGCCGTGGCGCAGCGGTGTGAGATCGTCACATTGATGGCGGCGGGTTGTGCGATAAAAGTCAAGGAGCCGCGATGAATCGTGGGTTGAAAATTCTGCGTAGTTTGTTGGTCTGCATCGCCTTGACGCAGACGTTCGCTGCGTTCGCTGGTGTGACGGCGATCGACGCGAGGGGCAAAGCTGTGACCTTTGAACGCTCGCCTCAGCGCATCGTGAGCGTGCTGCCATCGCTCACAGAGAGCGTGTGTGTGCTGGGCGCGTGTGATCGTTTGGTGGGCGTGGATCGCTATTCCAATTGGCCTGAGCAGGTGAAAAAACTGCCGCAGGTGGGCGGTGGATTGGATTTGAATATTGAGGCAATTATTCGCTTGAAGCCAGATGTGGTGTTGGCTGCGACATCGTCTCGCGCGGGGGAGCGGCTGGAGCAATTGGGCATCAAGGTGTTGATGTTTGAGCCAGCTTCGCATGAGCAGGTCAAGCGCAGTTTGATGGCCTTGGATGCGATGCTGGGCACTTCGCAAGCCAGTAGCGTGTGGGCGAAGATTGAGCGGGATTTGGCAGATGCTGCGAAGCTGTTGTCCGCCCGCAGCGAAAGGCGCTCGGGTGTATTTTGAGGTGGATCGCACGCCCTATGCTGCGGGCGAGGCTTCGTTTATTGGGCAGACGCTGGGCAAGCTCGGTTTGAAAAATATTGTGGGCAAAGAGCTGGGCGCATTTCCTAAGATCAATCCTGAATTCGTGGTGCAGCAGCAGCCCGATGTGATTGTGCTCAGCGAGCGGCATGCGGCGGAATTGCCCAAGCGCCCGGGTTGGGGGCAACTCAAAGCTTTGCAAAACAAAGCGGTGTGTGAACTGACGGCGCAGGAGGGCGATGTGGTGGTGCGCAGCGGGCCGCGTTTGGCTGAGGGTGCAAAGGTGATCGCGAGCAATGCATGGCGAAAGCGATGCTGCGATGAAGCTGCCGAGAAAGCCCATGGTGCTCGGCGCTTGGCTGCTGGGCATGGCTGCGCTGCTGGCGCTGCTGGGGCTGCAAGTGGGCAGCGATGGCTTTGAAATTTTGAACTGCCAAGGGCTGGTGCATTGCTTGAGTTTTGGGCTGCAAGACGCAAGCGCAGCTCAGTGGCAAGTGATGATGGAGATTCGATTGCCGCGCGCTTAGGGGCTTGGGGCGCAGGCGCTTTGCTCGGCCTTGCGGGGGCGCTGGCGCAAGGGCTGTTTCGCAATCCGCTGG
>JAAUOI010000232.1 GCA_012036375.1 Allobrachymonas sp.
TACTGAGGCACCTAACGGACATCGGCCACCGATTGGCCGCGTGGTGCGCATTTTTGGGCAGGATATCGGGCCGCAGCACGCAATCGATATTGCGATTGAGAGCTTTGATTTACCACACGTTTTTCCGGCCGCGGTCAACGTTGAAACCTCGGTTATTTCCGACACCGTTGAGCCCTGGCAGTGGAAAGGCCGGGTCGATTTGCGTGCGGTAAAGCTCGTTACGATTGACGGCGAAGATGCGCGCGATTTTGATGATGCGGTGTATTGCGAGCCATCCAAAGTGGGGCGTGGCAAGGGCTGGCGGCTGCTCGTCGCAATTGCCGATGTGTCGCATTACGTGCAAACCGGCGCGCCGATTGATATTGATGCGTATGAGCGCGCCACCAGCGTGTATTTTCCGCGCCGCGTGATTCCGATGCTGCCCGAGAAGCTCTCCAACGGCTTGTGCTCACTCAATCCCAGCGTCGAGCGCTTGTGCATGGTCTGCGACATGCTCGTCACGGCCAAAGGCGAGGTGCATGCTTATCAGTTCTATCCAGCGGTGATGTTCAGCCATGCGCGCTTCACTTACACCGAAGTGGCTGCGATTTTGGCCAACACGGGCGGCACAGAAGCCAAGAAGCGCAAGGCCAGCGGCTTTGATTGCGTGCCGCATTTGCTCAATTTATCAGACGTGTACCGCGCCCTGCTCGCGCAGCGCGGCGTGCGTGGTGCGATTGATTTGGAAACGGTGGAAACGCAGATCGTCTGCGATGAAAGCGGCCGGATTGAAAAATCATCCCGCGCACACGCAACGAGGCGCATAAGCTGATTGAAGAAGCCATGCTGGCGGCCAACGTCTGCTCGGCCGATTTCATCTTGAATGCGAAGAAAACTGGCCTGTTTCGCGTTCACGAAGGCCCCACACCGGAGAAAAAAGAAGTGCTGCGGCAGTATTTGCGCAGCATGGGCGTCAATGCCAGTATTTCTGAAGAGCCCACGCCCGCAGAATTTCAAGCGATTTCGCAGCTCACCAAAGAGCGGCCTGATGCGCAGCAAATTCACACCATGCTGCTGCGCTCAATGAGCCAAGCGATTTACACGCCGATCAACAGTGGCCACTTTGGCTTGGCTTATGAGGCTTACACGCATTTCACCTCGCCGATTCGGCGCTACCCCGATTTGCTGGTGCACCGCGTCATCAAAAGCATTTTGGCCAAATCCACCTACAAACTGCCTAACTTGCCCACGCCGGGCGAAGCCGTGGAGCAATTCAAAAAGCGAATCGCCGCAAGGCGCAAAAAAGACGATGCCTTTTTGTCGGCACACGGTAAAAAAGGCCGCGCCACCCCCCGAAAAACTCAGCAAAGATCAGCAATCTTGGGAAGCAGCCGGCCTGCATTGCAGCGCCAATGAGCGCCGTGCCGATGAAGCCAGTAAAGACGTCGAAGCTTGGCTCAAATGCAAATTCATGAAAGAGCATTTGGGTGAGGAATATGCCGGCACGGTGAGCAGCGCCACGAGCTTTGGCTTATTCGTCACCTTGGATGCGATGTATGTGGAAGGTTTGATTCACATCACTGAGCTGGGCGGCGAGTATTTCCGCTTCGATGAAACCCGCCAAGAGCTTCGCGGCGAGCGCACCGGCATTCGCTACGCGCTGGGTTCAAGGGTGCGCGTGCAGGTCAGCCGTGTGGATTTGGACGGCCGAAAATCGATTTTCGCCTGATCCGCGAAGGCGAGATGGTGCGCGTGGGCGGCAGTGCCAAAGATGGCATTGCTGGCGGCGCTTTGCGCTTCGAGCCCAATGAAATGGCCACCGGCCGGCCAACCAAGAGGAGCAGAAAACCCGGTGGCTCTAGCGCAGGAAAAACCAGCAAACAAGCCGCCGCCGAGCGCACCCAGCGCAATCTCTCCCCAATTGCCGCCCTCAAACAAGCCGTCAAAAAAGCAGCTCGCAAGAGTGCGAAAACTGCCAAGCGGAGCAAGCGTTAAGTTGCGCTGCATTTGCGTACATCACAACTCAAGCGCCATGTATCTCACACCTTGCACCGGGTTGAACACATAGGCAGACGTGTCTGTGAAGCCCATCGCTTCATACATTTTTTGCGCGGCTTGCATCGTGGGCAGGGTATCGAGCAACACGCGGCGGTAGCCGAGCTGCTGGGCATCTTGCACGATGTGTGAAGCGAGCTGCCTGCCCAATCCCGTGCCATGGAATTCGGGGCGAACGAAGAGGCGCTTCATTTCAGCGCTGTGTGCATCGTGGCGGCGCAGTGCAACACAAGCTGCCAGCGCTTGCTGAGAGCCTACAGCGATGAGCGCGGCATAGAGTCTGCCATCTGGTGGCGCATAGCTGCCGGGCAATTGCGCGAGTTCTTCTTCAAAGGATTGAAAGCACAAATCGACACCAATGTGGCTTTGGTATTGCCGCATGAGATCGCGCACTTGGGGTAACAGTGGATGCTCAGGTGAGTCAATCAACTCAAGGCAGATGGCTGAAGTCATACGCTCGACTTTAACGCCCGTTCAAGAGTTGACTGATGCTGCCTGTACAATAAAGAGGTGCTTTAAAACACATTTGCTAGGGGTGCTGCGCATTAATTCGGATGCGCGGCTGAGAACAGACCCTTGAACCTGACTGAGGTAATCCTCGCGAAGGAAAGCTATGAACCAACACGCTCAAAATCTATCTTTTTTTAAGCCAAATCCCGCCTTGGCCGGCATGAATTATGCGTCGAATGCTATGAATAAAGTAGCATTTTCCTGCCTGATTTGCATTTCTTCCACGGCGTTCGCGCAGACTCCAACGCAATCGCCAGTCGAGCCCACGCTCAAAAGCGTGGTCGTCAGTGCGCCCTCCGCACGTCAGCAGATTGAGATCGGCGGCATGCAGCAGCCTTTGAATCAAGCGCCCTTATCCGCCACGGTGATCAGCAGCGAGCAGATCAAAGAAACCGGCGCTCAACGCTTGTCGGATCTCTACAAACTTGATGCGTCCGTCTCAGATGCCTACAACGCCGTGGGCTACATTGATTACGCCACGGTGCGCGGCTTTGTGATCGACAACAAAACCAACATTCGCCGCGATGGCTTGCCGATTTCTGGCGACACTGCAATTGGCTTGGCCAATAAAGATCGCGTTGAAATCTTGCGCGGCACGAGCGGCCTGCAAGCTGGTACGAGCGCACCCGGCGGCTTGATGAATTACATCGTCAAACGGCCTACAGCCAAGCCGCTGCGTCAGCTTGGATTTAGCGTTGATTCAAACGGCCAATTCGGCGCTTCTGTCGACTTAGGTGGCAGATTTGGCGCTGAAAATGCCCAAGGCTATCGCTTGAACTTTGCGGCCAACCGATTGAACAGCACTGCCCCGCAACTCGCGGCAGCCGCCAAATGCTGGCTTTGGCGCTGGACTCTCGCATGGGCAGCAATGGTTTGCTCGAAGCAGAAATCGAGTGGAGCAAGCAGAGCCAGCCCAACGTGCCCGGCCTGTCTTTACTCGGCGCGGGTGCCGTATTGCCCCAGCCTGACCCCAAGCTCAATCTCAACCGCCAAGCCTGGAGCCAGCCCACAGTATTTGAAGGGCTCACCGGATCGCTGCGCTACACACATGCCCTGAGCGATCAATGGCAATGGAGCGCCCATCTGGGCAGCCAGCGCCTCAAAACCGATGACCGCATTGCCTTCCCCTTCGGCTGCACGGACAGCAATGGCATTGACTATTACGCGGATCGCTTTTGCCCCAATGGCGATGTCGATGTGTATGACTTTCGCAGCGAAGGCGAGCGCAGGCGCAAGCAGGCCACGCAATTCAAACTTGATGGCAGTTTTGCAACGGGCAACGTGTCGCATGACATCAGCCTAGGATTTTTGCAATCGGCCGCACGTGTCAAAACGCCTGATCAAGTTTTCAATTATTCTGGAAGCCTCAATCTGGCCAATCCACTGCTACCAATCCCCGCCAGCCCCCAGCCCGCCCCTGGCACAGCCAACGATCAACGAGAATCCACCCGCGAATTGTTTGCCAACCACCGCATCAGCTGGAGCCCCGCCTTCAAAACCTGGTTCGGACTGCGCCACACGCGCCTACAGCGCAGCGATGCCTTGAACGCCACCGATTACAGCCAAAGCTTCACCACACCTTGGTTGGCCGCAGCCTATGACATCCAAGGCCACACACTCTATGCCAGCCATGGCCACGGAATCGAGTCCGAGGTGGTCGCCAGCGTGAATACGCTCAACCCCGGCCAAGCGCTACAGCCCAAGCGCTCGCGCCAAACTGAGATCGGCTTCAAGTTCAATGCTCAGAGCCTCAGCTGGCAAGCCACCCTCTTCCAAATCAGCCGCCCCGTCACCAGCGCTGATGCCTGCGGATCAGTTGGCATCAGCCCTTGCAATGTGCAACTTGATGGCTCGGCCGAGCATCGTGGCTTTGAGCTGTCCGCCCAGAAGAGCCTAGGCGCTTTGCAATTGGGCGGCAGCGCCACATGGCTTGATGCACAGCGCCAAGGCTCAACGGTTGACCCCAGCATCAACGGACGCAAACCCGTCAACGTGCCCAGCCACATCCTGCGCCTAAACGCCGCCTACCGCTTCTCGCAGCAGTGGCAAGCGAGCCTGCACGCCAGCCACGAAGGCCGTCGCGCTGCTCTGCCCGACAACACCATCAGCCTGCCCGCGTGGACACGCCTCGATGCCAGCCTGAAATGGAGCACCGCCACGCAAGGCATCAACACCACCTGGCAACTGAGCATCGACAACCTGCTGGACAAGCGCTTCTTCAAAGAAAGCCCCTACCAGTTCGGTCATGCCTACCTGTTTCCCGCCGCGCCCCGCAGTTTGCGGCTTTTGGCGAGTTTTGCGCTGTGATGCACAGCATCCAGCAGCCATCCTGAAAATCTTGCGCAAAAAGCTGCAAAGGCTCACGAAACCATAGCAATTTTCAGCATATAATCACAGGCTGTTCCTCGATAGCTCAGTCGGTAGAGCGCCGGACTGTTAATCCGTAGGTCCCTGGTTCGAGCCCAGGTCGAGGAGCCAAGAAAATCGAAGTGCATCAACAACTTGCACGCATCAGTCAAAGCCGGCCTCGTGCCGGCTTTGTTCTTCGTACGTCAAGGGCGCAGCGACCAACTCGCCTGTCGGCAGATCGTCGAGCGCCGCCAACTGCACCGACAGGAAATCGCCGCCCATCTGCTTGAGCGGGCATGGCTTTCATCGTGGCCACGATGAGATCGAGGAGATAGTCGTTGGCCGCAGCGATCGATTACAGCGATCGTCCAAACAGATTGCGCCCGAGCGACATGAAATTCTGCGGCACTTCGGACGACTGATGCAGGCGTGCCCCGCGCAAGGAAACATCCGATGCGTT
>JAAUOI010000233.1 GCA_012036375.1 Allobrachymonas sp.
TGGCTTAGGTGCTAAGTAACCTCTGATCAAGTCGATTCGGGCGAATCAGGCTTGCTTTTGGGCGTTCTGCTTCGTTAAAAAGCCTCGCTTTAGCACCGCTAAAGCTGCGTTTTTCGCCTAGCAGCCCATCCCAAAATCAAACCTGCTTCTTCCCGAAGACTTGATCAGAGGTTCCCTAAAGAAATTCATGCGAATAAAGGTTTAAAGAAAAGTCAAAAAATTCTCGATCACATGGGAAGCACGGAGTTGGCCGCAAATCTATTTCGCGCGACGCAAACCGAAGAGAAATTGCGCCGCGACGGAATCAAAGGCAAAGTTCGAGCTAATCGCACGCATTTTGAAGTGGGTCAAAAAGTTCGTAGCACGATCAAAGAGTTGGGCGGCACCATGCCTGAGCAATTGCCAACGCCTCAGACGAGTATTCAACAAATATCGAGCGCGCAGAACAAATTGACGGCTCGAAAGAAATAAGACGAAGCTCTGGCTTTTGGTGCGAGAGCATATTTTGAGTTACAGTTGACGTTTACGTAAACGTCAATCAAAATTTCCTGATCTCTGCGAGACCTGTATGCCCGTTTTAACCAGCCAGCTCAACTCCCGCTCAGCCGATTTTCAAGCGAATGCGCAAGCGATGCGCGCTGTCGTGGAGGATTTGAAGGCAAAAATTGCGCAAGCTGCGTTGGGCGGCGGTGAGGCAGCGCGTGCGAAGCACACGGCGCGAGGCAAGCTACTGCCGCGCGAGCGAGTGCAAAATTTGCTTGACCTAGGCACGCCGTTTTTGGAGATTGCGCCGCTGGCGGCTTTGGGGATGTATCCCGACAAGGATGGCTCAGATTCCGCGCCGGCGGCGGGCGTGATTGCAGGCATTGGCCGCGTCAAGGGCATCGATTGCATGATTGTTTGCAACGACGCGACGGTGAAGGGTGGCACTTACTATCCGCTCACTGTGAAAAAGCATTTGCGTGCGCAGGAGATTGCGCAGCAAAACAAGCTGCCATGCATATATCTGGTGGATTCTGGCGGCGCGAATTTGCCCAACCAAGACGAAGTGTTCCCGGATCGCGATCATTTTGGCCGCATTTTTTTCAATCAAGCGCAGATGAGCGCGGAGGGCATTGTACAGATTGCGGTGGTGATGGGCTCTTGCACAGCGGGCGGCGCTTATGTACCGGCGATGAGCGATGAAACGATCATCGTCAAGAACCAAGGCACGATTTTTTGGGTGGCCCGCCGTTGGTCAAAGCAGCGACGGGTGAGGTCGTCACGAGTGAAGATTTAGGCGGCGGCGATGTGCATACGCGCTTATCTGGCGTGGCCGATCATTTGGCCAACAACGATATGCATGCGCTGGGCATCACGCGCGATATCGTGAAGAATTTAGCATCAAATCAAGCGTTAGCCGGCATAAAACATGCGCAGAGTGCTATTGAAATAGTAGCGCCTAAATTCCCTGCTGAAGAACTGTATGGCGTGATTCCCACCGATACGCGCAAGCCATTCGATGTGCGCGAGATTATTGCCCGCATTGTGGATGGTTCGGAGTTTGATGAATTCAAAGCCCGCTTTGGCACAACGCTCGTCACAGGCTTTGCCAAAATCGAAGGCATGCCCGTGGGCATCATTGCCAACAATGGAATTTTGTTCAGCGAGTCGGCGCAAAAGGGGGCGCACTTTATCGAGCTGTGCTGCCAGCGAAAAATCCCACTCGTGTTTCTGCAAAACATCACCGGCTTCATGGTCGGCCGCAAGGTAGAAAACGAAGGTATCGCGCGGCATGGTGCGAAGATGGTGACGGCAGTGGCGACGGCTAATGTGCCGAAATTCACCATCATTATCGGCGGCAGCTTCGGCGCAGGTAATTACGGCATGTGTGGCCGCGCTTTCAGCCCGCGCTTCCTCTGGATGTGGCCGAATGCGCGGATCAGCGTCATGGGTGGCGAGCAGGCAGCCAGCGTCTTGGCTACCGTCAAACGCGATGGCATTGAAACCAAAGGCGGGCAGTGGAGCGCAGACGAGGAAGAGCAATTCAAAGCGCCGCTGCGCCAGCAATACGAAACCCAAGGCCACCCGTATTACGCCACGGCAAGACTATGGGACGACGGCATCATCGATCCGGCAGATACCCGCCGCGTGCTCGCGCTGGGCTTGGCCGCTGCGAAGAATGCGCCGATCCCCGATCCAAAATTTGGTATTTTCCGCATGTAGTGCCATAATGTGTATTAAATACGAGGAATATACACATCATGCGCACCAACATTGATATTGACGATGCTGTTTTGCAAGCCGCCATGCGCGGCAGCGAGTTCAAAACCAAGAAAGAGGCTGTGGAAGCAGGCTTGAAATTGCTCGCTCGCCAAGCGCATTACCGCGAGGTGCTCAAGTGGCGCGGCAAGCTCCATTGGGATGATCAGCCTGATCCACTTGCAGCGTCTGTCAATACGGTGATGGAGAAAACCGTGCCGTATGGCGTTAAATCTCCACCCACTCAAAAAGCTGCTCCGTCTAAAAACGCTTCGCCCAAAACCGTTGCGCGAACAAAGCGCAAAGCTGCTGAGGCGGCGTAAATGCTGGTGGTCGATAGCAGCGTTTGGATTGATTATTTCCGCAATGCGCCTACGCGTGCTTGCGATGCTTTAGATGAACTTTTGCAAGAAGCCACCACGAAAATCATCGTGCCCGATCTCGTGCTCTACGAAGTGTTGCGTGGCTTTCGACATGAACGAGACTATCGAAACGCCCTGCAACTGATGCGCGGCTTTGAATGGGAATCCGCTTTCAGCCCCGAGCTGGCTCAAGAATCGGCGCAACATTACCGCGCATGGTGGGTCAAGGCTTCACCATTCGCAGTGCGCTTGATGTGATGATCGGCGCGTTTTGTATCGAGCGCGATTACACGCTTTTGCACAGCGATAAAGATTTTGCAGTCATGCATGATTTACGCGGGCTCAGAGTTTGGAATTTTTAGTATGGATGCACACAGCCATTTCCTCACGCTTGCACGCTACAACGTCTGGGCAACTCATCGGCTCCTCGAAGCGGTAGAGCAAATCAGCGAAGAAGACTATCGCCGTGATGTCGGCTTGTTTTTCAAATCCATCCACGGCACGCTCAATCATCTGCTGGGGACTGAGCACCTACTCTGGTATCCGCGCTTTGCTCGCGGCGAATCACCGAAACTTGCGCTCGATGCAGAGATTGAACCCGTGCGCGAGCGCTTGGCGCAAGCGCTCAAAGGCGGCACTGGCAATTGGAAGCTGCTGATCGAATCTTGGGCAGCCGAGCGATTTGAAGGCAAGCTCAACTACACGCGAATGAATGGTCAAACCATGAGTTTGCCGTTTATCTCTACGCTCACGCATGTTTTCAATCACGGAACACATCATCGTGGCCAAATCACTGCTGCGCTGACAATGCTTGGGCAACCATGCCCAGAATTGGATTTGGTGTGGATGCTGCAAGAGGAAAGCACAGCATGAATTTGCGAATTGAAGTGAACGGCTTAGTCGCTCGCGTCACGCTCACGCGCTCAGAGATGCGCAATGCATTCAACGACGAAGTGATTGCTGAAATCACTCAGGCGTTTACGCAGCTTGGGAGTCGCGAGGACGTGCGCGTCATAGCGCTGGCCGCCGAAGGCTCGGCATTTTGCGCAGGCGCGGATTTGAATTGGATGCGGCAGATGGCAGATTTTTCTCGGGAAGAGAATTTGGCGGATGCGGGCAAGTTGGCTGAGATGCTGCGGGTGATTTACGAATGCCCGAAGCCGACTATTGCTCGCGTGCAAGGGGATGTGTATGCAGGCGGGATGGGGCTGGTGGCGGCTTGTGATGTGGCTGTTGAGTGTGGAGTCAGCGGGCTACTGTTTGAGTGAAGTCAAGCTCGGACTGATTCCTGCGACGATCAGCCCTTATGTGATTCGGGCGATGGGGGCACGGGCGGCGCATCGGTATTTTTTGACGGCGGAACGATTCTCTGCGCAAGAGGCGTTGCGGATCGGTTTTGTGCATGAGGTGGTGAGCGCTGATCAACTGGATGCGAAGGTGGATGAGATCACGCAGGCGCTGGTGAAAAACAGTCCGAATGCGGTGAAAGCGTGCAAAAAGTTGGTGCAGACGATAGCGCATGCGGACATCAGTCAACCGCTGATCGCGAAAACGGTTGAGGGGATTGCGGATATTCGTTCGAGCGCTGAAGGGCGCGAAGGGGTGTCGGCATTCTTGGGCAAGCGCAAGCCGAGTTGGTTAGCGTAAGCTTGAGCTAACTACAAGGAGACTGCCATGGACATGATTCTTCAATACCTTCAGCAAATCATGCAAGGCGTGTTTGCTTCGGGCGGAGATGTGGCGGGCAGCGTGGGTAAGGTGGTGAGTAAGCTGGACACGACGGCGCTTGCAGCGCTGGCAGCCGCGCTGGGCTGGGCGGCGGGTATTCGCTTGTATCTCGTGGTGTTTCTTACTGGGCTGGCTGGCTTCACGGGCTTCATTCCATTGCCTTCGGGTCTCTCGGTATTGCAGCATCCCGCGATGCTGATGGGCAGCGGCTTCATGGTGTTTGTAGAGTTCTTCACCGACAAAATTCCTGGGCTGGATTCGATTTGGGATGTGATTCATACCGTGATTCGTGTGCCAGCGGGTGCGGCGCTGGCGGGCGGTGTATTTGGTGCGGATAGTGCGACGTGGGAATGTAGCCGCGCTGCTCGGCGGCACATTGGCAGCGACTGCGCATGCGACCAAAGCGACGACCCGCGCGGCGGTGAACACCTCGCCTGAGCCGTTTTCTAACATCATCGTGAGTTTTGCCGAAGAGGGCTTGGTGATGTTCATGCTTTGGCTGGCTACGAATCATCCGGTGATTTTTGGCATTGTGTTGTTGATATTTTGGTGCTCTCGGTGCTGCTCATCGTGGCGCTGTGGAAATTCTTGCGGATGGTGGTTCGCAAGATTTCTAGTTTCTTTTCTGGAACGCCACAAACGGCGTAACTTCTTTATGTTCAAAAAATACTGATTGCCAACCGTGGTGAAATCGCTTGCCGCGTCGCGGCCACCGCTACGAAATTAGCTATTAAAACAGTAGCGGTCTATTCCAAAGCCGATGCGAAAGCCAAGCATGTGGCGGCTTGCGATGAGGCGGTATACATAGGCGAAGGCGAAGGCAATGCGCCGAAGGAGAGTTATCTGCGTTGGCAAGCGATTCTGGCCGCTGCTAAGGCGACTGGCGCACAGGCGGTGCATCCCGGCTATGGCTTTTTGAGTGAGAACGAAGAGTTTGCGCAAGCCTGTGCGGATGCGGGGCTGGTGTTTATCGGCCCGCCGCCATCGGCGATCAAGACC
>JAAUOI010000234.1 GCA_012036375.1 Allobrachymonas sp.
GGTGCGATATGAGACCGAGCCTGGGCAACAGATGCAAAGCGACTGGGGCGAGATCGAGACGGTGATCGGCGGGGAAGAGACCGACGTGAAGTTCATTGCGAATACACTGGGATATTCGCGGCGCTTTCACTTTTGGTGCACCGACAGCTTGGATGCCGAACATACGTATGAAGGGCTGATCAACAGCTTCGAGTATTTTGGCGGGGTGACGAACGAAGTGCTGGTGGATAACCAAAAAGCGGCGGTGTATGCCCATCCATCGGATGGCAAGGCGATATTCCAAGCGCGATTTGTGGATTTGGCTGGGCATTACGGCTTTACACCCCGGGCGTGCAAACCGTATCGGGCGCGGACGAAAGGTAAAGATGAGCGGATGGTGGGCTACATCAAGCACAATTTCTTCGAGCGATATCGGGCGTTTGAGAGTTGGACGCATCTGAATCAGTTGGCGGAGCAATGGCTGCGCGATGAAGCCGATGCGCGGGTGCAAGGCACGGTCAACGAAGTGGTGAGCGAGCGCTTTACGCGAGAGCAACCTCACTTGCAAGCTCTGCCGCGAGAGCGCTACGACACCAGCTATGTGGAGACGAGAATTGCCGGGTGGGATGGCTACATCGAAGTGCGCGGCAACCGCTACAGCGTGCCTAGTGCATGGGCGGGTCAAGTGTTGACCGTGCGGATTGGGTTAAACCGGACGCTGCGGGTGTATGGCGGTGACAGCAAAGTCGCCGAGCATGCGCTGCGCGACAAAACACTGGGCTGGGTGACCGTGGCCGAGCATCACAGCAGCCTGTGGCAAAACACGCTGCGCCGCGAGGCCATGCCCGCCGATGTTGAACGTCGCTCCCTCACCGTGTATGAGGAGGCCGCCCAATGGAACTGATGAACGACCTGTCGCACCTGCTCACCCGGATGAAACTCGATCACTTGGAGCATCAGCTAGACGGCGTGTGTGATGCCGCCAGCCAACGCAATCTGGACTACCGCAGCTTTTTGGAGCAAGCCTTAACCGCTGAGTGGCGCGGCCGCCAACAACGCGGCCTCGAAACGCGGCTGAAGCAGGCGCGCTTTCCCTGGCTCAAGACGCTGGAGCAGTTTGACTTCGACTTTCAGCCCAGCCTGGATCGCAAGCTGGTGCGCGAACTGGCTGGCATGGCTTTTGTTGAACGGGCGCATAACCTGGTGTTGCTAGGCCCGCCAGGCGTTGGGAAGAGTCACACAACATAATGCCAACATAGGCACGAGTGGATGCCAAGACGAACAAATTCGAGTAATCGATCCAACCCATGCGCTGTATGGACGCAGCTTTCGATTCGTGGGTTACACGGTATTTCGTGACTGGATCCCCTCATGTGTGATCGAGCTTGCGGAAGACATCACGCGGACGATTCCACTGGCGGTCACAGACCGAGCAGACCCCTCCCCCCCAAAGGCACAAGAGCCACTGTGTGAGCAGTCGTTGGCGCAACTCCTCGCCTGTTGGGCGATTTTGATTGAAAGTCGACCGGAACTCAATATTCCTGAAATGGAGGTGTCCGGTATGATGACAGCAAGCGCAAGCACGCTACTAAACTACCCAGGCAAAGAGGACGTAGCCCCCGAGTGGGTGTGGAGTCATTTGACTCCGGCGCACCAACACGAGGTATTCGAATCTCTGGTGAAACTGTGCTGGCAGATCGTACAAAGCGTCGAAATGACGACGGCAGACGCCGATCCCGCCGTCAGGCACAAGGACGAGGTGGCCCACGAAGACGAGGTGGCCGATGAAAGCGCTTGAAACGGGTCATACAGCCACACACCCTAAAGTGGCAATGGCGCATTTGCAGCGGCAGGCCATTGTCTACATTCGCCAATCATCAATGAAGCAGGTAGAGCACAATCGTGAGAGCCAAGCCAATCAATATCGGCTGACCGAGCGTGCGTGCGAATTAGGGTGGTCAAAAGATCGCGTCCAAGTGATTGACAGTGATCTGGGTTTGTCTGGTCAAGGCAGCGAATATCGAAATGGCTTCAACGATCTTCTGGCGCAGGTTACGCTTGGACATGTTGGCATCATCCTCAGTTACGAAGTTTCGCGTCTGGCTCGCAACAACAGTGACTGGTATCGTTTGTTAGATTTGGCGGCGGTGTTTGGCACGCTGATCGCGGATGTGGATGGCGTGTATGAACCGCGAGCCTACAACGACCGCCTCCTGCTGGGGTTAAAGGGCACGATGAGCGAAGCTGAGTTGCATATTTTGCAATCGCGTCTGGAGGCAGGTCGCCTGAGCAAGGCGCGGCGTGGCGCACTTGTGCAGCATGTGCCAACCGGCTTCATGCGGTTGCCTGATGAGCGCGTCGTGAAAGACCCCGATGTCCAGATTCAAACCACCATCCAGTTGGTGCTGGACAAATTTGCCGAGTTGGGCAGTTGCGGCAAGGTCATGCGTTACTGCCGCGACAAACAGATCCTGTTGCCACGTCGCCAGGTGGCGGGTATCTTTGCGGGCGACCTGCTTTGGAAGCCCGCACTGGCATCGGCCATACTCGATATTGTTAAAAATCCTGCCTATGCGGGTGCCTTCGCATACGGCCGCAAACAAGCTGATTTGTCAAAAGCCAAGCCGGGACATCGCGCATCAGGCCGAATTGCCAGGCCAATGTCTGAGTGGATTCACATTCAACAGGGTGCGTATCCTGCATATATCACCTGGCCGCAATATTTGAAGAACCGTGAACGGTTAGCCAAAAATGGCTCTGATTACCGAATGAAGTGTGAACATGCACGCAACTCGCCAAGGCATGGCAACGCGTTGTTGCAGGGAATTGCCGTGTGTGGTGTATGTGGTCATCACATGCACGTTGTCTACAAGCCGACGCAAAGATATGCTTGCGATGCCTTGTCGCGCCACATGGGTGGCAAATGTGCCTCAATATTGATGGAACAGCGGTCGATGCAGTCGTAGAACAAGCTTTCTTTACGGCCATACAGCCAGCTCAGCTTGATGTTCTTGACGCAGTGCTCAAGCGGCAGCATCAGGAACGCCACAAAGTCACCCAAGTCTGGGATCAGAAACTGATGCGAGCCAAGCATGAGGCACGATTGGCTGAAAGACAATTCAAAGCCGTTGACCCAGACAACCGCCTGGTCGCCTCAACGTTGGAGGCCCAATGGGAACAGAGCCTCAACGCACTGCGTAAGACCGAGGAAGCGCATGAGCGATTTTTGCAAGAGACACCGCTGCCAGAATTGACCCCGCAGATGCGCCAGACGTTCTCACAGATTTGCCAAGTTCTACCCGGTGTTTGGCGATCGGGAAAACTTACGAATGCCCAGAAGAAAGAATTACTGCGGTGTTTGATTGACCACGTGATTCTTGATCGGGTAGTTGCTGAAGATATTGAGGTGCGCATTGTTTGGATCTCGGGTCATTACACAACCTTGCATGCACGACCCCGGCGTGTATTTCGAACCAGCGATCTCTCCTTCTTTCCAACATTGGTCGAGCGCGTTCGACAGTTGTGTGAATCCGGGCTAAACGATGATCAGATGGCTGAGCAACTCACACAAGAAGGCTTTACGGCTAGCCGCAGCACCGGTGTGCCACCCCAGACGGTTCGTGAAATCCGTCTTTCGCATGACTGGCGGCTGCTCCGCTATGCCAAACGAATGCACGACAAAATTGACAATCGCTGGACCGTACGTGGTCTGTCAAAGCATCTGGCTGTGTCAACAAACTATGTCCTCAAATGTATTTACGATGGCACAATCCCCGCCAAGTATGTCTCCCGCGACAAATCGCCGACATTTATCTGGTTCTAGATGACCCTCGTGCTGTTGACCCAGTGCGGCAAAAGTATGCCGCCAACGGCAGGCACCCCAGGGTAAGAGGGCAATCTCATGGATGAGTTAAAACGCATTTGGCGGTGGCCCTGGGTGTCAAAGCCGTCGAGGCCGGTTACAGCGTGCTGTTTCTGACTTTAGAAACCCTGATGACCCGTTTGGCCCGCGCCAAACACGAGAATCGTCTCGAACGCATCTTGCAACAACTGGCCTACCCCAAGCTTTTGATCTTGGATGAACTGGGCTACCTGCCTCTCTCACGCGAGGATGCCAGCTTGTTTTTCAGGCTGCTCGTCCGCCGTTACGAGCGCGGCAGTTTAATCGTCACCAGCAACAAGAGTTTTGGCGATTGGGGTGAAATCTTCAACGACCATGTCTTGGCCGCCGCCATTCTTGATCGGCTGCTCCATCAATCTACGACCTTGAATATCAAGGGTGAGAGTTACCGCCTCAAAGAGAAACGCCGCGCCGGTCTGCTGGGTCGCGCTCCCGCTGTCCCGTCTGAACCTCGTGCGCTTCCCAGCGAGGAGGTCTTGCTCTCAGACTTGGCTTGAGCCTGCATCGCCTGCTGCCGGTATACCCGCAACAACCTGTTGCAACCACTATTCATCGGCTGTTGGCCGCGTCAAGGGGCGCTCCGCTCGAAATATGGGCTGCAAAGCCAGCCCATATTTCGCCCTTGACCCGCCCAACAGTCGCCGATACTCGCTCTGCAATCAGGTTGTTGCTCGTAATCTGTCGTGCGACTCTGGCTCAGCTCACCGTCGTTCGCATCTCTCAGGAGGTTTCTATCGCTTAACTTAACCTGCACATTTTGACGATCTTTATCAGACATTTTGAGCGGCGAAAATCGGACTTTCCAATCTGGCCTTCGCAGGACTTTTCTCTTCGGCCTTGACAGCGCCGGTCGGGTTGCCGTCCGTCTGCTCGCGCAGCGCCACTCGTTGGCTACCAAAGTGGACATACGTCGTCGCCTTGCAGTTCGCCGCCACAATCCCATACCGCTCGCACAGCTTCGGCGGCGCGCCTTGCTTTACAGGCGCGGCCCACACCTTGCCCGCCCCAAAGCCCACCGCGTTTTGGTTGGCAAACACCTTCACCTCGCGCACGCGCACGCGTTTGCTCTGCCCCGCCGCCGTCCACGTCTTGCCCGCCACGCGCACGCCCTTCACGTTCGCAATAGGCGTGCCCGTAAACGTGTATTCCACCCCCGCCGTCGTGTTCGTGTAGCTGTAGCTCGGCGAGAGCGTCCAGCCCGTCGCCGTCTGCCACGTCGTCCCGTTCAGGCTGTATTGCACCACCAGGCTGCTGGCCCACGGCCCGCGCACGCTCCCGCTGGTGATGTTGAATGTCCCGTTGATGAACTTCATCGTCCCCGCTGTCTGCGGCGCGACCCATCTTTGCTCAAACCCACATCGCCAGCGGCGTGGTGGTTAGCATCACTTGGCCCAATTGCGGTGTCTAGTGGTTGCTGCTGACCGGGTAGATCACCCGCACGTAGTTGGC
>JAAUOI010000235.1 GCA_012036375.1 Allobrachymonas sp.
ACGTTCGCACCTGTGACTTCTTTTTGCCGTTGCCCGTGCTTTGCACATGCATGATCGCGCGTTGAATTACGCGCTGAAAGCCCAAAGTGGGCTGCGTGTCCACCTCTTCGGTGCCCGCGACTTGCGGCGTGTTGTCTTTGATAAAGGTAGTGAGTGATTTGCGCAGCTCGTCGATATTGGCAGCGCAGGCACGCAAGACTTCTGCGGCGCTCGGGTTATCAAGCAGCGCAAGCAATAAATGCTCCACCGTGATGAATTCATGGCGCTGTTGGCGCGCTTCGACAAAGGCCATGTGCAAACTAACTTCAAGTTCTTGAGCAATCATAAAAATTCCTATTGGCTTTCGTCTGATGTGGTTTCATTGTGCGGCAAAACGCATGGCCTTGCTGCGAATATTTTTACTACTGAGGTTTTTAACTTGTGGGCTCACTGACGCATTGCAAGGGATGCCCGGCTTTAAGAGCTGCTTCCATCACGCGATCAACTTTGGTAGCGGCCACATCTTTGCTGTACACCCCGCAAATGCCTTTGCCTTCCATGTGAATTTTCAGCATGATTTGCGTGGCAGTCTCACGGTCTTTACTAAAAAACTCTTGGATCACCGCCACAACAAATTCCATGGGTGTGTAGTCGTCATTGAGCAGCACCACTTGGTACATCTGGGGTGGCTTGGTTTTTTGCGGCGCACGCTCGAGTACAACGGTGTCGCCATCATCTTCTTTCGGGCGCGGACGGGTGCGAGGCGGTATGCTAGGTGGCAAACTCGTTGCCGCAGTATGAACAGGGATGTGTGTTGCCAAGTCGATAAATTCCGAGGTGAAGGTGTCAATGCGTTGAACAGTTATGGATTCAATTTTAAGCCGGCTACAGTTTTTGCAAGATCCGCCGATCTAACAGAATGCTAGACACGCCGACCCGATATGATTCAACCGCGCAAAGCACCAAACAAGTGCACACGAGGAAATGGTCTCAAACTCTGAATTGCGTTGTCTATAACAAAGCTTTGTCTAATTAAAAAACAACTATTAATCGACAAAAGTTTGACATAGCAAATAATTACCCCGATACTTTCAAGGACAATCAACAATTCATGCCCATACTGGCAAAGCAATACGCTGCTAAGGCGAAGAGAGCGCAACATGGCCACAGGTCTAGTCAAATGGTTCAACGATGCAAAAGGATTCGGCTTCATTACTCCCGATGAAGGCGGTATCGATGTGTTCATCCACTTTTCCGCTATTGCGATGGACGGCTACAAAACCCTCAAACAAGGCTCCAAGGTGAGCTTTGAATTAACCGAAGGCCCCAAGGGTCTGCATGCTCAACATATTCAATTGGTTGAGGCGCCTGCGCCAACCGAATCTGAGCCAATGCCAGCTCGCCACCGTGAATCGCGTGTGCGCACGCCACAATTCAATGTGGGTCATCATCACGAGCATTGATCTCACATGTTGTCGATCATCACCTGCCCGAAGCCAGAGCAACTGACTTGGGTTGCCCCCTCCATTAAGCGCGCAAAGTCGTAAGTTACCTTCTTACTGCCGATCGACTGTTCCATGGAGCGAATAATCAAGTCTGCAGCCTCCTTCCAGCCCATATGGCGCAGCATCATCTCGGCCGACAAAATTGCAGCGCCTGGATTGACATAGTCCTTGCCTGCGTACTTATCAGCAGTCCCGTGCGTCACCTCAAACATCGCCATCTTGTCTGATAAATTTGCGCCAGGCGCAATGCCAATCCCACCGACTTGAGCGGCCAGCGCATCAGAAATGTAGTCGCCAGTTAAATTCAAGGTTGCAATCACGCTAAATTCCATTGGTCTGAGCATAATTTGCTGGAGGAAGGCATCGGTTTTGCTGTCCTTGATGGTGATGGTTTTACCCGATTTCGGGTTTTTGAGCCGACACCAAGGCCCGCCATCTATAAGCTCTGCACCAAATTCTTTTTGCGCCACCTCGTAAGCCCAATCACGAAAAGCGCCTTCGGTGTATTTCATGATATTTCCCTTGTGGACGATCGTCACACTGGGTTTGTCATGATCCATCGCATACCGAATCGCTGCGCGAATCAAGCGTTTGGTGCCTTCAGCAGAAACGGGCTTGATACCCAAGCCTGATGTTGCTGGAAAACGAAGATTTTTCACGCCTAAATTTACTTGCAAAAACTCGATGAGTTTGTTGGCTGAATCGCTGCCTGATTCAAACTCAATGCCTGCATACATGTCTTCGCTGTTCTCACGAAAGATCACCATATTGGTTTTTTCTGGCTCCTTCAAAGGGGTCGGCACGCCCTTGAAATACTGAATCGGGCGAAGACACACATACAAATCCAATTGCTGTCGTAGCGCCACATTCAGGCTGCGAACAGCGCCCCCAGCGGGCGCACTCAACGCGCCCTTGATAGACACCACGAAGTCCTTCATCGCTGACAAAGTTTCCTCGGGTAAACCTACACCACTGCCGTACAGCTGCGTGGCTTTGTGACCGGCAAAGACTTCCATCCAATGAATTTTTTTCTGCCCGCTATATGCCTTGGCTACAGCGGCATCGACAACTTGACGCATCACCGGCGCGATATCTACGCCCGTTCCATCTCCTTCAATAAAAGGGATGATGGGTTCGTCAGGGACAAAGAGCGAACCATCTGGGTGGACTTTAATTTTGTGACCCGCTGCGGGCACTTGAATGTGCTGATACGTCACGATACGGTCTCCAAACGGCTGAAATGTCAGAAAAAGCTCAAAGTCTGCGCTCAGCACCAGACTCTAAAGCGTGCTGATTTTAGCCAGAAAAATATTCATCGACCATGTCAACCCAAGCGCTTGCCCAAGCGTTGCAACACCACTCCCGAGGTGGGAGGATTTTCTAAGTTAACAAAGGAAACTGACATGTCTAAATTAATCGCCGCTTTGGTTGCTGGCCTCTTCGCTGCCGGTGCTTTCGCTCAAGCAGCTGCCCCTGCTGCTCCAGCCGCGCCTGCCGCTGCTGCTGCACCTGCTGCAAAAATGGAAGAGAAAAAGCCAATGGCTAAAGCGGACAAGATGGAAGATAAGAAAGCCATGGCTGCTGAGAAGAAAGAAAAGAAAATGGCCAAGAAAAAAATGAAGAAAGAAAAAATGGAAAAGAAAGCCTAATTTAGGTTTTTCCTTCAAAATGCCTGCTGCGCACCTGCTGCCAGCAGGCATTTGCTTTTGCCAGCAGACCTTCATATTTTTATCAGCAGAAGTTTTTAACCGCCATGAAAATTAGTCACTGGAATCGCCAAACACTTGTGTTCAGTATGGCTTTGCTCGTCAGCCTTGCGTATGCCCAAGAGCCACAAATGGACTTGCAACGTGTCAAACTCGGGGCTGGTATGCATCAAATTGACGCACAGGTCGCGATGAGCCCCGAGCAGCGTCAAATTGGTCTGATGTGGCGTAAAAATATGCCTGCTAACGAAGGCATGCTATTTATTTTTGAGCAAGCCTCGCAGCAATGCTTTTGGATGAAAAATACGCTCATTGCATTGACCGCAGCATTTGTTGCCGATGACGGCACGATCGTGAATCTGCAAGACATGAAGCCGCAAACAACGAATCCGCACTGTTCAGCGAAACCAGTGCGCTACGTGTTAGAAATGAACCAAGGCTGGTTTACTAAAAAAGGGCTGAAGGCGGGTGCCAAGCTCACTGGAATCCCTCAAACGCGCTGACAACCCAGCTCCAAAGAATCAAGCCTTCTGGGCAATCGCATTTTGAATCAGCGCCACGGCTTCAGCTAGTGGCATCACCGTCCCCTGGGTTGCGCCACGCGCTCGCACGGCAATCGTGCCGGCCTCTACTTCGCGGTCGCCCATCACCAAGATGTAGGGAATTTTTTGCGCGGCGTTTTCTGCGATTTTGCGGGTGATTTTTTCGCCGCGTGTGTCGGTAGCAACGCGCAGGCCAGCGGCGCGAAGTTGGGCAGCTACTTTGTCAACCTGCTCGGCTTGCGCATCAGTGATATTGCACACCACGGCTTGCACAGGGGCGAGCCATGCGGGCATAGCGCCGGCATGCTGCTCAATCAAAATGCCGATGAAACGCTCCAAGCTGCCGACGATGGCGCGGTGCAGCACCACAGGGCGCTTGCGCATGCCATCTGCATCCACAAACTCGGCATCTAAGCGCTCGGCCAAATTGAAATCCACCTGCATCGTGCCGCATTGCCATTGGCGGCCAATGGCATCTTTCAAGGTGTATTCGATTTTGGGGCCATAGAAAGCGCCATCGCCGGGAGAGATCACCACTTCAACGCCGGATTTTTTCAAGCTTTCGATCAAAGCGTTTTCGGCCTTCGTCCACAGCTCATCCGAGCCAATGCGTGCCTCGGGGCGCGTGGCCACTTTGTAGATCATCTCGCTGAAGCCGAAATCTTTGTACACCTTTTGCAAGAGCACGGTGTAGGCATCGCATTCGGCTTGGATTTGATCTTCGGTGCAGAAGATGTGGCCATCGTCTTGCGTGAAGCCGCGCACGCGCATGATGCCGTGCAGGCCGCCACTGGGCTCGTTGCGATGGCATTGGCCAAATTCGCCGTAGCGCAACGGCAAATCGCGGTAGCTCTTGATGCCTTGCTTGAAGATCAGCACGTGGCCGGGGCAGTTCATCGGCTTCAAAGCGTAATCGCGCTTTTCGCTCTCGGTGACGAACATGTTCTCGCGGTATTTGTCCCAATGGCCCGTCTTCTCCCACAGGCCTTGATCCAAAATTTGCGGGCCTTTGACTTCTTGGTAGCCATTGTCTTGATAGACGCGGCGCATGTATTGCTCCACTTGCTGCCACAGCGTCCAGCCCTTGGGATGCCAAAACACCGTGCCTGGCGCATGATCGTCGATGTGGAAAAATCCAGCTCGCGGCCAAGTTTGCGGTGATCGCGCTTTTCGGCTTCTTCGAGCATCGTGAGGTGCTGCGCCAAATCTTCTTTGCTCGCAAACGCCACGCCATACACGCGCTGCAGCATTTCATTGCGATGGTCGCCGCGCCAATACGCACCTGCGAGCTTCATGAGCTTGAAGTGTTTGAGCTTGCCCGTTGATGGCACGTGTGGGCCACGGCAGAGGTCTTCAAACTTGCCTTCGCGATACAGCTCACCGCTTCGCCAGCAGGAATCGAGCCGATGATCTCGGCTTTGTAATGCTCACCCATGCCCTTGAAATACGCAATCGCTTCATCGCGCGGCAGCACGCGGCGCGTCACGGGCTCGTCTTTGGCAGCCAGCTCGGTCATCTTCTTTTCAATCGTGCCCAGATCTTCGGGCGTGAACGGTCTATGCAAGGAAAAGTCGTAGAAAAAGCAGGTGTTCG